>NZ_CP048286.1:4532500-4802500 GCF_010365285.1 Paenibacillus rhizovicinus | reverse complement strand
TCGAAACTGTTGCTGAATACCGCCCAAATCTGCATATTTTGCTTATGCGCCCAATTGACGTAGTTCATGTCGGCTTTACCTTTGATGCTGCCATTGCCGTCCGTCAGCTCGAACCAGGTAGGCGACACGACATTGACGCCAGTTAACTCCCCGATCGCATCCGGACTTGGCGTTTTCGAGTATACGGCTTCCCAGGTTAAATTGATTTTGGTCCCGATTGCCTTCCATGCCTGGTATGAAGGCACGTCCTGCAAAGGCTTGATTTGCTCGATGTTGGTCAAGGCGACAGAAGACTTGTCCGCATAACCAAGCGTACCATCGGCGCTTTGGACCAAATACCATTTGTCCTCTTCACCCCATACACGGACTTCCTTCTTCTCCGCGACGCTTTCGTAAATCGGCTCCTTAATCGAAGGACCGCGACGAATCGTCATTTTCCCCTTCGACTTCGCCCCTAATTGGACCGCATCGCCAGCCGAGAGAACCGTAACAATATTAGTGTCGGCATTGTAGCTTACTTGCAGGCCAAACAACTCCTGAAGCGGCTGCGTCGGAATATAGGCAACCTTATTCACGACTTCGGCAGCAATCCGAAGCTGGTAAGGTGATTTGTTCAGCTTTGCGGTCAAGGCATTCGTCTGCATGCGAAGCACTTTGTTAGCCGTCGTCAGCACGATGGAACCTGTCTTGCTCTCGTAATAAACTTCTTCTTTCAATCCCAGCTGATCCTGAATAAACGAGATCGGAATACGGATTTGCTCCCCGTCGATCAGGGCGCCTTGCTCAATAACTTGTCCATGGTATAGCAGAGGATGCTCTGCTCCGTAATCGGGCTTGACGATCGTATTGTTAGGCGCGAGCCGATCCCAGCCGAGCCAAATGACTATGAGCATCGCGGAAACCCCGCATCCTGCAACGAGCCACTTCAACCATCCACCGCTTCGTCGTTTAGGCCGATATCGAACCGTTTCCACGTTGTAAAACGCTCCTTTCATATAGACATGCTATTCCCGAAAACCGGAAAACATGCAAGACAAGATGAACCGAAAACCGCTCTCGCCGGTTTCAGCAGGTTTAGGAAATCGATTTTGCCCAAAATAAAAACGCGCCTGATGTCGAGCTTGCTCAACCCCTGCGCGTTCGTTCGATTTCATAATCGGTATCGGACTTGATTAGTTGGCCCTATGCCGCGATGCGCAGCCCGCGCACTGTCCATAGATCTCCATGCGGTGACCTTCCACCTTGAACCCGGTCTCCTTAGTAGCCGCGGCCTCAACATCCGTCAAAGGCGGATAATCGAAGTCGACGATCGTGCGGCAAGTACGGCAAATCGCGTGATAATGCTCGGATAAATCGGCATCGAACCTGCTGGAATCGTCCCCGTAAGTCAGTTCCCGAATCAGTCCCGCTTCGACAAACAGCCGCAGGTTATTGTATATGGTGGCCACGCTCATGCTTGGAAACGCAGGCGAGAGCGATTTATAAATTTCGTCCGCAGTCGGATGAGTCATGGAGTGCATGAGAAAACTTAAGATTGCGTGACGCTGCGGGGTCATACGGACGCCGGTACTTTTCAATTGCTCCAAAGCTTGTTCCACGGTCGCACCCATGCCCTACACGTCCTTTCTGCATTAGTTTAGAACCATTGTACGTGGATCGTTTTCAATTTGTCAATAAAACCGGGAATCATTTCATGGTTTGTGACGATTTACCTCGATGCTGCTATTCGCGTCAATGTTGATACGATAGGTGCCCGAACCGATGGTTCCGCGAATCGTTTTCTTATTGATCGTGAGGGGCAAATCGCTCGCTACATCACCGAATGTAACGGACCCATTGACGGAATAATTGCCCATTTCGGGAATTTGGACATGGATTTCACCGATCGAGCTGTTAATGTCCCAGTCGCCGCCTACGGTGCTGCTCGAAATTTGAATATCTCCGTTCAGCGTATCGGCCCTTACCGTGCTCTGCGCTTCATTGATTCCGATCTGCCCGTTCTTCGTATCCGTGTCCACATCGCCGGTCACGCGCTGCAAGTCAATGTTGCCGCTTAGCGTCGATCCGTCAAATCCTCCGGTAATATCTGCCGCCTTGATGTCGCCGTTATAGGTATCCAGTGTTACATTGCCTTCCAACTCCGTCGCAGCAATACTGCCATTCTTCGTCTCCGCGTCAACAGGACCGTACATATGATGAACGGTTATTTCTCCCGATGTCACTTTAATGGTCAAACCGCCGGTAAGTCTAAGATCCGCCGCTTCGACAGAGCCATTAACCGTACCGATACGAAGCTCGTTCTTAGGAGAATCTACTTTATTAGACGTGCTTCCCTGGTCTGAGGTTGCAGCATTCGCGCCATCGGTATTACCGGTGCCGTTCGATCCATTGGTGCTGTTGTTGCTGTTGGTGCCATCGGTGCCGGCTGCGCCGTTCGTGCCATTCCCCGCATCTTCCGCTGCAAGATTCGTTGCACTTGTATTATGAGATGCAGCGGTATCGTTGTCGACGACTGGCGGTTGGGCTTTCGTTACGAACGGAGAGTCCGCCGGAATAGTGACTATCATATTCATACGCGGCTTTCGTTCCCCGTTAGTACCATACGGATGACCTTGCGCCTTAATTTCAAGTTTCCCTCCGCCGTTCACTTCGACTGTCGACTTCTCGGCCGTATCGTCCGCTTCGTCCTTATCCGAAGAGTCGACCCACATTACCGTTTCCACGACAACGCCGTCCACATCGCCCTTCTTGACCGTCACGTTTCCGTTCGTATTGTCAATTGTGATCGCGGTCGTTTCCGGAAGCAGCGGCTGGTGGATCGCATCCTTCACATAGCGAAAGCCTTTCTCCTCGCCGAACCCGCTCGTTCCGGTCAAATTCACTTTAAACTCATCCAGCCACCGAAAAGGCATGGCGGCGTACTGGGTGACCGCAAACGCCGTGATCGTTATGACAGCGGCTAGCAAAGCACCGCCGATATCAAAGGAAAGGCGCCTTG
The DNA here is from genome assembly GCF_010365285.1 of Paenibacillus rhizovicinus. Classification (NCBI taxonomy): domain Bacteria; kingdom Bacillati; phylum Bacillota; class Bacilli; order Caryophanales; family Paenibacillaceae; genus Paenibacillus; species Paenibacillus rhizovicinus. Next base: position 4,799,502 of record NZ_CP048286.1, on the reverse strand, counting down.
ACGACTTCCGATAGGCCATGCTCGAGATGACGATCTCGATGCCAAGCAGCACGAACGCCGCAGGCCACCACTGACCGAGCAGCCCGATATCGTTTCGTCCTTGCATTTGATCCCATAAAAGCAGCGCGCCTACCGCTACGAGTACGGCTGCCACCGTGTACCGTCCCATTTTGACCACGGCATTCTTCCTCCTTAACACGATCAAGAGCGCAAGCATACAGAGCAGCAGTCCGGGCGCGTAGGTTCCAAACGCCTCGATCAGAGGCGAAAAATCCAACGACGTCTGCACGAGAACCAATAAGACGCAGCTCAATCCTACGGCGGCTATGCCTTGCAGAATCACAGTCAGTCCCGCGCCATGCCCATCTTGATCCGCTTCCGGATGCTGCCCTTCCCGGCGAAGCTTGGCAGCCAATTGAAGCGTTCCGAACACGCTGTAAAACCAAAAACAAGGCACGCCCAAACCAAGAAATATAATGAACAACGCAAACTGGCCGCCGCTTTCATCGGCCAGACGTATGATAGCCGCGATATCGGTCAGCGTTCCAAGAAGGAGCAGCAGCCCTGCCGCGGCTCTGCCGAGCAGCAAATGCCCGCCGCCGGGAATCAGGAAGGCGATCAAGGGCGCTAGGAATGTTTTGACTCGTGATGTTTCGCGCATGGGCACCATCCAATCCTACACAGTCTTCTATCCATATTGTAACATATTCAGCACGCACGAAAGAGGCATGTCCGCGCGTGACGGACATGCCTCTTCGATAGCCTACGAAATTATTGATTGAGGCGAGCGAGCAGCAGCTTGTTGACCAGCGCCGGATTCGCTTTGCCTTTCGTTTCTTTCATGACTTGGCCGACAAGGAAGCCGATCGCTTTCTCTTTGCCTGCTTTGAAATCCTCGACAGACTGCGGGTTTGCGCTTACGATCCGGTCAACGACTTCGGCAATCGCGCCTTCGTCGCTGATTTGGACAAGCCCCTGCTCTTCGACGATTTGCTGCGGACGCTTGCCCGTTTCCAGCATTTCTTTGAAGACCGTCTTCGCGATCTTGCTGCTGATGATGCCTTTCTCCATGAGACCGATCATCTCGCCGAGCCCTTGACCCGTAAGTTTGATGTCTTCCAGCTCCAGACTCCCCGCGTTGAGGTAGCCCAGAAGATCGCCCATGATCCAGTTCGATACCGCTTTAGCATCGTTCGTGTATTGCAGGCTCTCTTCGAAGAAATCCGCCAGCTTCTTGGACGCCGTGATCACTTCCGCATCATAGGAGGGCAGACCGAATTCAGCCGTATAACGGGCTTTACGGGCATCCGGCAGCTCTGGAATGGACGCAAGGACACGCGCTTTCCACTCGTCGTCGATATGGATTTGAACAAGATCCGGGTCCGGGAAGTAGCGGTAATCATGTGCTTCTTCCTTGCTCCGCATCGAGAATGTCTTGCCTTGGGTCTCATCCCAGCGACGCGTTTCCTGCACGACTTTGCCCCCGCTGTCGAGGACGTCGGCTTGGCGCATCTCTTCGTACTCCAAGCCGCGCTGAACGCCGCGGAAGGAGTTCATGTTCTTGAGCTCGGCGCGAGTGCCGAACTGCTCTTGGCCGTAAGGCCGGATACTGATGTTGGCGTCGCAGCGGAGCGAGCCTTCTTCCATCTTCACATCCGAGACGTCGCAGTAGAGCATGATCGCTTTCAGCTTCTCCAGATAGGCCTTCGCCTCTTCCGGCGTACGGATATCCGGCTCCGATACGATCTCGATAAGCGGCGTACCGACGCGGTTGAAATCGACGAGGGAACCGAAGCCGCCGTCTATATGCGTCAGTTTGCCCGCATCCTCCTCCAAGTGGAGGCGCGTGATGCCGATGCGTTTCGTTTGGCCGTTCACTTCGATGTCGATCCAGCCGTGCTCGCCGACCGGTTTATCGAATTGAGAAATTTGATACGCTTTTGGCGAATCGGGGTAGAAATAATTCTTCCGGTCGAACTTGCTGATGTCCGCGATCTGGCAGTTGAGCGCCATCGCGGCTTTCATCGCATATTCGATCGCCTGGCGGTTCAATACCGGCAGAACGCCGGGGTGTCCGAGACAGACCGGACATGTATGAGAGTTCGGCGGCGCGCCGAAGGACGTGGAGCAGCCGCAGAAGATTTTACTCTTCGTATGCAGCTCTACGTGGACCTCCAGGCCGACGACCGTTTCGTATTTGTTCGGTTCAAACATGGTTTCGCCCTCCTGCTTCCTAGCCGTCCGCTACAGTTGCGGACGTTGTTTGTGATGCTCAGTATGCTGTTCGTACGCATGCGCGGCGCGAAGCACCGTACGCTCGTCGAATGCTTTGCCGATGATTTGCAAACCGACCGGCAGCCCGTTCGCGAAACCGCACGGCACGCTGATTGCAGGAACGCCTGCCAAGCTGACCGGGATCGTGCAGATATCGTTCAAATACATCGTCAGCGGGTCGCCGACCTGCTCGCCGATCGGGAATGCCGCCGTTGGCGCCGTCGGTCCGATGATGAGATCGAAATTCTGGAACACGTTGTCAAAGTCCTGTTTGATCAGCGTGCGCACTTTCTGAGCTTTCAAATAATAGGCGTCGTAATAGCCGGAGCTGAGCGCGTACGTGCCGAGCATGATACGGCGCTTCACTTCTTGGCCGAAGCCTTGGCTGCGCGACTTGCGGTACAAGTCAAGCAGGTTATCCGGATTCTCCGCGCGAACGCCATAGCGAACGCCATCGAAACGGGCCAGGTTGGAGGACGCTTCCGACGAAGCGAGCAGGTAGTAGGTCGCGACCGCATATTCCGTATGCGGCAGGGACACTTCCTCCCACGTAGCTCCGAGGCTCTCGAATTGCTTAAGCGCGGCAAGAACCGCTTCTTTCACTTGCGGATCGATGCCTTGTCCCAAATATTCCTTCGGAACGCCGATTCGGAGTCCCTTCACGTCGCCGTTCAGCGCGCTGACGTAATCCGGAATTTCGACGTTCGCCGAAGTGGAGTCGTTCTGGTCGTAGCCGGCGATCGCTTGCAGCACATAAGCCGAGTCCTCGACGTTCTTCGTCAGCGGACCGATCTGGTCGAGCGACGAAGCGAATGCCACGAGGCCGAAACGCGATACGAGGCCGTAGGTTGGCTTCAACCCGACGATGCCGCAATATGCAGCCGGCTGGCGGATAGAGCCGCCGGTATCGGAGCCAAGCGCGAAATACACTTGTCCTGCCGCGACGGAAGCCGCCGAGCCGCCGCTCGAACCGCCCGGAACATAATCCGTGTTCCACGGATTGCGCGTCGGGTGAAAGCTCGAGTTCTCGTTGGAGCCGCCCATGGCGAACTCGTCCATGTTCAGCTTGCCGATCGTGACCGATTGCGCGGCCTTCAGCTTCTTCGTGACCGTTGCGTCATAGATTGGGTCGTAGTTGCGCAGAAACTGGCTTGCGCAAGTCGTGAGCAAACCTTCGGTGACGATATTATCCTTGATGCCGGCAGGCAGGCCGAAAAGCAAACCTTGCTCGCTGCCGTCAGCCAGCGCTTTGTCCAGCTCGGCGGCCGCGGTGCGAGCGCCTTCTTCATTCAAGGTCAAGAACGCTTGGATGGAAGCGTCCGTCGCGGCGATACGCGAGAAAGAAGCGTCCACCAGATCAGCGACCGACAACTCTTTCTTTCTCAATTGATTATGTACTTCCTGAAGGCGTAAATCGAAAAGTGCCAACAGCCGTTCCTCCCTTCATTTCCTTGCAAGCGAATTTATTCCAGCACGGCCGGCACTTTAAACTGGCCGTCTTCATCTTCGGGCGCATTGCGCAGCGCGGTCTCGTTCGTAACGGACTCGCGAATAACGTCATCCCGCATGACATTGTACACCGGCAGCACGTGGCTGGTCGGTTCCACATCATCGGTTTGCAGCTCGTTCAGCTTCTCCGCGTATTTCAAGATCGCGTTCAACTGTCCGGCGAATTGTTCCTTCTCTTGCTCGGAAAGCTCCAGCCGGGCCAGATTGGCCACATGCTCAACATCTTTAATCGTGATGCTCATCGTCTCATGTCCCGTCCTTTCCATCGATAATGCACACATTCTACCTATTATAACGCAAGGCTGGAATTAAACTCAATGCAAATGCATCGGCTCTCGCAGGAGTGCGTTATGATTGTCGGAATGCAGGAAGACTGCAGCCCGATCGACGTCCGTTTACCGCTCGAAGCGCGAGCACGAAAAACCTGCCGGCGGAAGCCGGCAGAATCGGAAGATGCAAATGTAATTCAAGTGCGGATCATCGGAAGGAAAGAAGGATTCCAGAACAAGGTCTCTAATATGAAGCCAAACTTCATTTGAAGCTAATGGAACGCTTACGCCAATTTAAGCTTGTTTTAAGGTTGGCTGACCATACTGGGAACTGTAACCAGCTTTACCCACTACAATTATTTTGGAGGGAATACGAATGAAGATGAACAAAACGATGAAATCCTTGACGATCGCGGCGGCACTCGCCGTCATGATTCCACTGAGCGCATACGCGGCTACGGATACTACAACCACGACGGATTCAAGCGCTTCGAGCAGTGCGGCCGCGACGCAGAAAGATACGACGCAGGCACCGAAATTCAAGCAAGGCGGCTTCCGCGGCGGCGCTGTCAGCCAGGAAGTGCTGGACCTGCTTAAGCTGGACGCGAAAACGCTGCAAGAGAAGCTTGCCGCAGGCAAAACGCTCGCGCAAATCGCGGACGAGCAAGGCGTTACCCGGGATGCGCTGAAAGCTGCCATGACGACGGCCTTCGACAAGCAGCAAGCGGAACAAAAACAAAAGTTCACCGATAATCTCGACAAAACGTTGGACGGGCAGATGAAATTCGATCAAGGCAAAGGCATGGCAGGCCATAAAGGATTCGAAGGCCGCGGCGGCGGAATCGGCTTCGGTAAATTGGATCTGACCGCGTCCGCCAAACTGTTTGGTTTGAGCGCAGATGAGTTGAAGAAAGAGCTGGCCGCGGGCAAATCGCTGGCGGACGTCGCCAAAGAGAAAGGCGTTGACGTTCAAACGCTCATCGATGCGCAAAAACAAACGATCGTGGACAGCCTGAACGCTGCTGTAACGGCAGGTAAAATGACGCAGGAGCAGGCGGATAAAGCGATCGCGAACGCTGCCGGCATCGCCGAGAAAATCGTCAACGGCACGCAGCCCAAAGCCGGCGAACGCGGCGGCGCGAAAATGAAGCACCGCGCTGCAGAGAGTGACCAAACGGGATCTACTTCCGATTCCTCGGCCGCTGCGTCTGCAGGGGAAACCAGCGGCGCATAAGTCTAGAAGTCTTGCTTCAATGAGTAAAAAAGCCTCCATCCCGAGTCGGGCTGGAGGCTTTCTATTATGCCGCGCTATAGGCCGGCTATCGGACTGCATCCATCATTACGGATGGATTAAATCCACGCTTTCAATCGTACTTGACGCATGAAATCTTCTTTGGACTGCGGCTCGTTGCCGCTGTTGTCCTCTTCTTCCGGTTCCTGATCCCCGTTCATGATCCGATGGAACAGCTCTGCATTATGCGTAGCCAGCGCGAAATCGATCAGCGCTTCCCGCTCCAGCTTGTCGACTTCCAGCTTGATGAGCACTTCTTCAAGCTCGATATCGGCCGCCGGCACGTAGAAGTTCCGGTTCGCCTTCGGCACGCGAATCACGTAATCGAACGCATTGTCGGCATTCCGGTCGTACGCAATAATATAGCCATACTCCCCGATCGGGAGGCTTTGTTCAAACTTATCGGACATGATTATGATGCGTTGTCCTAATTTATACATTTTGTCAGCTCCTGTCACCCAATAGCCGTTACTCTATGAATCTATCCTACTAAAAAACGAGCTGGAAGTCCAATAGAGCGAAGCGGCGATTCGCCTAGAGCGCAGGGCGTTTGCGGAGGGCGAAGGCTGCCGTTTCGAGAGCCGCTGCCAAAACGCAAAATGTGACGATAACCGACAGCCAGCTTTTGCTAGAATCCGTATCGAGATACTGTGCCGCTGCCAGTTTGGGCAGCATGCCCGGGCTTGCGCCAAGCGCATCCGGCAAGAGCGATCCCAATACTGCAAGCAAGGCAAGCAGTCCAAGCGAGCATGCCGCTGCGGCCGCACCGCTGCGCAGAAGAGCGCTGAAGCATAGCGTAAGCGCACCTGCAAGCACGAGCCACAACCAATAGAATAGAAACGCGGCCAAGCTTCCTCTCCATTCGGGCGTGCCGATCAACACGCTCGTATAATAATAAGCCGCGCCGAAGCCGGCGGCGAACGCAATGCCGATCAGCGTGATCTGTGACGCCAGCTTTGCTGCGACGTAGCCTCGAAAGGCGATCGGTTTTACGAGAATCATGGCCGTTATGCCCCCGTTCCTTTCAGCGGAAATGCCGTTCATTGACGACAGAGCGATGATCAACAGCCCAATTGTATTGAACTGCTGCAGCGTCTGCGCCATCATTTCGCCCGCGGTCGGCATGGGGATGGAGATGACTGCCCCTTCCGGCAAATTCCCCGCATGCGCAAGAATATCAGGCATAAAGTACGTCGTGACCGGCTGCATGGCGCCGAGCAGCAGGAATACCAGCGGCACCCAGATCAGTTTATAGGTCCGAACGAGCTCCAGCCATTCTTTGCGGTACAATACCATCCACTTCCTCACCGCGCATGCACCGCCTTCAAAAAGATATCCTCCAGCGAGGCATGTCCGACTTCAAGCTTCGTGATCGGCATGGGGATCGCCAGCAACTGCTGCAATATATAGGTCTTGGCTTCTTCTGCTTGCAGGACTTGAAGCTTGGCGGAGAATTCGCCCGGCTGCAGAACGGCGGATGTGATGGATGGATGGGAAAGCCGGTTCAGCCAATCAGCCAGCCGTTTACGTGCAGGGCCGTTATCCTCGACTTCCACCGTGATGATCGGCGTACGATGAATGCCGCGAATCTCGCTGACGGCTCCGCTGACCGAAACTCGTCCTTGCTGCAAAATAATCACATCGTCGCAAAGCTCCTCTGCATCGTGAAGCACATGCGTCGAGAAAAGGATCGTCATCTCCCTTTTCAATTCGCGGAGCAGCTCCATCACCTCGCGTCTGCCTACAGGATCGAGCGCCGAGACCGGCTCGTCCAGTATGAGCAGCTTGGGACGGTGAATAAGTGCCTGCGCTAGGCCTAGCCGCTGTTTCATGCCGCCGGAATAACCCCCGATTCTTCTCTTGCCTGCAGCGGCTCCAAGACCTACGCGATCCAACAGCTCCTTGCATTGCGATGCTGATTCGCGGGCTGATAATCCGCACAGACTACCAGCAAAGCGGAGAAACTCGCTGCCGCTCATCCAGTCGTAGAAAGCCGGAATTTGCGGCAAATATCCGATAAGGGAACGCGGATCTGCTCCTGGCGCCAGGCTTTGAAAGCTTACGCTGCCCGATGTGGGGGCGAGGAGGCCGGTCAGAATGCGGAGCAGCGTCGTTTTGCCGGCTCCGTTCGGACCGAGCAGCGCCGTGCACCGGCCTTCGAACAACTTCAAGTCGATCTGGTCTAGCGAGCGGACAGAACCGAAATTTTTCGATACGGCGCTTATTGCAACCATTGCTTTTGCCCCGGCGAAGGGCAGTTGGCCTGCGGAAGTCATCCCTTCGTTCGCTCCCTTGCTCACGAGGATTTCCGCCCCGCCACGAAGAACACGATGGACCCGATGAGATTAAAAACGATGATGATCAAGATCCACAGCCACTTGGGACCGCGTGTACGCTCCGCCCGGACGCAAGCGACGATCGCCGTAATCATAAGTACGAGCTCCACGATGCCCAGCGGAACTAGGATGGAGACAAGCTGCGAGGTTGAAAGTTGATCCATGATATAAGCCTCCTAATCAATGTTGGAATTCCCGCCGCCGCGTTTGTTCTTCACGCGCTTCGGCATACGGACGATTAACCAGTAGAACAACAACGGGATCGGGAATTGCACAAGTCCCCAAATGCCCCAAAACCACGGATATCGACTATGCTTGCGCGCATCCGAGAACAACCAGTTGGCCTGGCACAACAGGATGACGACGACGGCAATGACCAGCGCAATTTCCGATCCTGTCATCTGTGGCTCCTCCTTGATTTGCTTGTTCGAATGAAGCCGAAGACCAGGAAGACGCCGCCGCCCGCGAACACGGCAGCCTGCAGGACAGCGAACATAAGCAGGCTGCTCTGCCAGAGCAGCAGCATGCCGCACAATACGATCGCGCTAATGAACCAGAACGCATAACGCTCGAGCCGCTGCCGACGGCGCCGTTCTTCCCTGCCTTCACGCACGAGCCTCGCGAAAGCTTCCTCATTCATAGGCGGCGGCACAATCGCTTCATCCCACATCTCCACCTGCCCGCCCAGCAGTTCCTGGAACATCTGCTCCTGACCGGCATCATCCTCGCGTTTTTTCATCGCCCTTCAGCTCCTTCCTCAGCTTGGTCAGCCCGTTGTGCAGTCTGGATTTTACCGTTCCGACGGGAATGTCCATCCAAGCGGCGATTTCCTCGTACGCGTAGCCATAATAATATTTCAGCAAAATCGGAACGCGCATGTCGTAGGACAGCCCGCCAAGCGCATCCAGCGCGTCCGGCCAATCCTGCTGCTGCAGCGCGGCTTGAAACCGTATCCCCTGCAGCGCCTGCTCTTCCGACTGCCATCGGCGCGATCGCTGCTCCTTGCGCATTTCATCGATGTACCGCCTGGTTGCAATGGAGATGAGCCATGTTGAAAACTTGCTCTTGTGCTGAAAGCTTCCGATTCGCTCGATCGCCCGCAGCATCGTGTCCTGCACGAGATCCTCCGCCATGGGTTTGTTCATCGTAACTTTGAGCATATATTTGTAAAGCATGCCGTAGCTGCTGCGAAGCAGTCCCGCCAGCGCTTCGTCGTCCCCGCGAACGGCTCGCGCAATTTGTTGTTCGTCTTCCGTTAGCGGCTCTGCGCTGGACATGCTCCCGCTCCTTTCGGCTCTCAATGCAAGAGGTATTGTTCTCGTTATCGCCTATATGACGATGAGGGATACGCTTTTGTTCACTTGGGAAAAAATAGCTTTGGAAATTATAAAATGTCATTTGATTTATGGGAACAAATGTTCTACTATAGGGTTAGTGGAAAAGAGTGGGAATAACTGGAGGAGTCCGAATGCACAGGATTATTCGAAGGGGGAATTAGAGTGATCAAGATGTTTCAGTATAACTGGATGGTCAGAGAAGAATGGTTTACGTGGTGCGAACAAGTCTCGACCGAAGAATTGCTGCGCACACGAATCGGCGGAGCCGGCTCTATTCTCTATACCTTGTATCATATCGCCGATGTGGAATGCAGTTGGATTCGCAGTATACAAGGAATGCCCGATATTCCGGAAAATTATGCGAGTTGTCGGACGCTCGAGCAAGTAAGAGCCATTTCCGCCGACAGGATAAATGAAACGAAGAAGTTCCTTCATACATGGTCTGACGCGTTCGATACGGAGATTGTAACCGCCTCGTGGATGAAGGACCCGTTTACGAAAGGCGAGATTTTGCGTCACGTCATTGCACATGGAATCCATCATACGGGGCAGTTGTCCATTTGGGCAAGAGAGCTCGGACTTCAACCCGTATCGGCAAATTTTATCGGCAGAGGGTTGTTCTAATCCAGAAGGATGCATACGTACGGCGCATGAAAAAACGGCCGCTCCCGGGCAACGGGAACGAACCGTTTGATTTGGTTCAATTGTTCATTTGTTCATTTCTTTATTAGTAGTTCGCTCGTTTAGTCGGAGCACTTGTTAGATCGTCATGGCGCCGAAGCCGCCGTCTACGCGGATCAGCGAGCCCGTTACAAACCCGGAAGCCGCTTCCGACGCCAGCCAAACGACTGCGCCCTGCAGCTCCTTCGGATCGCCGAACCGTTTCATCGGCGTATGTCCCATGATGCTGGCTACCCGCTCAGGCGACAGGATTGCGCGGTTCTGTTCTGCCGGGAAGAAGCCAGGGATAATGCCGTTCACGCGGATGCCATGCGGGGCAAATTCCCTAGCCAGAAATTGCGTCATGCTGTTGACCGCATGCTTCGACGCCGAATAGGTGAATACACGCGAGAGCGGCGGCCCCGCGGAGACGGAGCTGATCGTAATGATGCTGCCGCCATGGCCGGCTTCGACCATCGATTGGCCGAAAACTTGACAGGCGAGCATCACGCTCTTCGCATTCACGTCCATGATGGTATCCCATTCTTCCTCGGAGATATCGAAGAACGGAGTCGCGCTGTTCGTTCCCGCCGTATGCAGCAGAATATCGCTCCGACCGTTTGGCGACCAGGCATTGATTTCGCCGGCAACGCGCAGAAGATCGGCTTTGGATACAGCGTCCGCTTGAAAAATCGCGGCACGGCCGGTAGCGAGCAAATGCGCCAGCTTCGGCTCGGATTTCTCCGGATTGCGAACGACGAGCGCCGCATGCGCGCCGTGTTCGATGAGCGCCTCGGCCATAACGCTGCCAAGCGTGCTGCCCGCGCCGATCACGACCGCGGTGCGGCCCGTTAAGTCAAATAACGTCGTCATGATATGCTGTCGCCTCCAAGGGCGGCGAATTAAGTCAGGCTCCCGCTTTCGGCTGTCAGCTGCAGCATGCGCCGCCGGTACGATTCCGGGCTTTCGCCCACGGTCGTCTTGAACAACCGGCTGAAGTGCGGCAGCTGGTGGAAGCCGACGGCGCGGCATACGTCAGACACCGATTGCCGCGGTTCCAGCCGAAACATCATTTTGGCCTGATTGATGCGCCGATTATATAAATATTTGAATACGGTCGTTCCCGTAACGTCTTTGAACATATTGGACAGATACGGCTTCGTCAGATGCAGCGCGCCGGCAATGTCATCCAGCGTAATCTCCAGCGCATAATGGTCCTCAAGGTAGGAGATCACGCTTTGTACATGCTGCTCCTTCAGCGAACGGTGTTCCCGGTCGTTAACGGGCGCGACGCACCAGTCCCGAATCAGATGCAGCAGCTCGATGACGCGAATGACGAAACGGTCATAGGACATCCGGACTCCTGCTTCGTTGGTGCGTTTGTACAGCCGGTTCATCTCGGCAAGCAGCATCTCCAACTCTGCCTGATCCGCCGGGCTGAGCGAGATTCGAATGTTGCGCAAATTCTCGAACGGCTTCAGCAGCATCGTCGCCGTATCGGGCTGAAGAATGCGATGCACGTATGCCGGGTCCATATGGATAATCGTGCGAATATACGGCTTCTCCGGCGATGGATTGGGACAATGCAGCGTCATGCCGTGCATAAGGATTAAATCTCCGGGCTGAAGCGTAATCAGCTTGTCACCGATGAGATAATTGCACTCGCCTTCCTGAAAATAATACATTTCATAGAACGCATGCGAATGAAACTGCGCGCCGGGCATGGGTAAATCGTTGCGGTACATGAGTTCAATCGGCTGCTGCCATTGCATCGTGAGCGGCATTTCTGACCCCTCCAAATGGTTGCCCGTATCCGGGCGAGCTATTGAACTCATTGTATCATGCGCTCCCTTCCAAGCCCATAGCGGCTACAGCCGAACCGCTTTATTTTGCGCCGCGATGCAAAGCTCCGCCGCCTTGAATGCATGTGCCTGGGTCATCGCATTCTCCGTACGGTTCAAGCAGTCCAGAATCAGCTCGCCGAAGTACGGGAAGCCGACTTGACCGCCGACAGTCAGGTGATGCTCCCCCTCGTGGTTAACCAGATAGACGTGGTCGCCGCTCCGGTCGCGGCCGATATCGATGTATTTGCGCAGCTCGATGAATCCGTCCGTGCCAAGAATAATCGTCCGTCCGTCACCCCATGTGCCGAGCCCGTTCGGCGTCAGCCAGTCGACGCGGAAATAGTTCGTCGCCCCGTTGTCTCCGATCAGCGTCGCATCCCCGAAGTCCTCCAATTCCGGTACATCGGGATTGTTGTAATTCGCGACTTTGCTGCTTGCGACCGTGGCGTCTTGGCATCCGGCGAAGTACAGGAATTGCTCGATCTGATGGCTGCCGATATCCGTGAGGATGCCGCCGTACTGCTCCTTGCGGAAAAACCAGTCTGGACGCGAAGGCTTGTTCAGTCTGTGCGGGCCGGTCCCGATAACCTGAACGACCCGGCCGATGGCGCCTTCTTGGATCAGGCGGCCGGCATAGATGGCGCTCTCCACATGGAGCCGCTCGCTGTAATAGACCATATATTTGCGTCCCGTCGCTTCGGCAGCCGCGCGGGCGTCCTCCAGCTGCTCCAGCGTCGTGAACGGCGTCTTGTCCGTGAAATAATCTTTGCCGTGCTTCATTACCTTGACGCCAAGCGGACCTCGATCGGACGGAATCGCCGCCGCCGCTACGAGCCTGACTTCGCTGTCTTCCAAAATGACCTCAGGCGAAGAAGCCGGACGCGTCTGCGGATACGACTTCATGAATTGCTCGACTTTAGCGGGATCCGGATCGTAAACCCACTTCAACGTCGCGCCCGCTTCCAGCAATCCGTTCGTCATGCCGTAAATATGGCCGTGGTCCAGGGCCATCGCCGCGAATACGAATTCGCCCGGTCCGCAGACGGGAGCCGGCTTTACGATCGATACTGGCGCGTAGTTCATCCCGTCACCGCGATTAACCGCCGCCATCAGTTCTTGACCTCGGCCGGCTGCGCGCGCTTGAACTTGCTGGATGCGATCCGTTTGTTCAGCTCCGCTTCATGCAGCGCTTCATCAAGCGGCAGCTCGACCCAATCGTCCAGCCATGTGGACAGATGCATCGCATTGGAGAGCGTCAAACCGAAAATGCCTTCTTCGCCCGGAGCGACAAGCGGCGTGCCAAGCAGCACGGCGTCCGTGAAGTTCTGGAGGATGCCTGCATGTTCCGGGCTTGGGCCTGCGGCCGGCAGGTCGATTTTCCATACTTCCGGGGTAGCGAACGGTTCTTTGTTACGCGCGTTGAACGCCGCTTCGTCTTCGCGCAGGCGGTAGAGCGTCATCCGTTCTTCTTCGATCACGATCTTGCCGCGGCTTCCCGATACTTCAAGACGATTCGTGCCCGGAGCGTCGGACGTCGACGTAATGAAAACGGCCGTCGCGCCGTTCGCGTATTCCGCGTATGCCGTCACGTCGTTCTCGACTTCGATGTCGCGATTCTTGCCGAATTGGCAGAAAGCGCGCATGCGCGTCGGCATCATGCCCGTCGTCCACTGCCACAGATCGAGCTGATGCGGACATTGGTTGATCAGCACGCCGCCGCCTTCGCCGCCCCAAGTCGCCCGCCAAGTGCCGGAATCGTAATACGCCTGCGTCCGGTACCAGTTCGTGATGATCCAGTTGATGCGTCTGACCTCGCCGATTTCGCCGGATGCGATCAGCTCGCGCAGCTTCTGATAGAGCGGGTTCATACGCTGGTTGTAGACGATGCCGAATTTCTTGCCGCTCAATGCAGCCGCATCGTTCATCTCCCGGACCTGCTTCGCGTAAACGCCTGCCGGCTTCTCGATCAGCACATGCACGTTCTTGCCGAGCGCTTCGATGGCTTCCGATGGATGGTCGTAATGCGGCGTTGCTACGATAACCGCATCCACGAGGCCGGAATCGATCATCTCTGCCGCGTTCTCGAATACGGCTACTTTGCCGGCGAAGTGCTCCTTCGCCCATTCCCGCTTGCTTTCGAAACCGTCGCACACAGCAGTCAAAACCGCGCCTTTGATCTTGCCGGAAGTGAGGATCGAAGCGTGCCCCGACCCCATGTTGCCAATGCCGATAATGCCGTATCTTACTTGGTTCATTGGATTTCCTCCATCCATATTTTCATTTGATTGGCATACGTTTGAAGCATCGTGCGTGTATCGAATGTGCCGCTGAAATCCTCCACGCCGAACCAGCCGTCATAGCCGACCGCCTTCAAGTCGAGGAGCACCTGCTTCCAAGGCACGACGCCGTTCGCAATCGGCGCCCAGCCGCTGTTCCAGGCCACCGGCTTCAAGTGATCGGCCGTTTCTCCAGGAGACGCAGAATGCCAGCCTGCGTTCTTCACATGTACATGCGCTAAGTATGGTCCCAGCAGTTCCATGCCCATCCGGTAATTCTCGTAGCCTTCGTGCACCATATTGCCTGGATCGTAGAGCACGCCGATCGCGTCCGGATTGAACGGGGACACGAGTCGATGCGCCAAGGATGCGCTTGGCGTGATCGTCACATGATGCGTCTCGACCAATGCCTTGATGCCGTAATCCAAGGCGAGGCGCTCGACCTCTTTCAAATAATCCGTCGCCTGTTGAAAAAGCTCTCCATACGGTCGGCTTCTGTCATAGGACGGCACGCCGACGCGAACCATCGATGCATCTAGGCGTTTGGCAAGGCGCATGACCTGCTCGGTTCCTTCGATGTCGCCGCAGCTCAAGTAAGGCGTCACCGCGATGGACTGCCGGTTATGGCCGATTGCGGCTTGACGGAAGCGGCTGATTTCCTCATCGCCCGCCTTCGGCGAAATCGTGCATTGGTTGTTGCCCCAGAAGGACGGCTGTTCTATCAGCAGTTCAGGCGGCGTCTCCTTGCAGCGCCATTCCAAACCCGCGATGCCTGCGGCAGCGGCCGCTTCGCAAAGCTCGTCAGGCGTCAAATCCGGCGCCGCTACAGTAAATATCGAAAGTTTCAACATACGCTTGTTGTTCAGCTCCTTGTTTTGGAAATCGCTTCCCAGATGCCATTCAAATATGCGGCGCCGAGCGCGCGGTCGAACAGGCCGTAACCCGGACGGCCCTTCTCGCCCCAAATCATTCTTCCGTGGTCGGGACGAAGCGGACCTTCAAAGCCGGTTTCGTACAGCGCTTCAAGCACCCGTGTCATGTCGATCGAGCCGTCCGAGGAGAGATGGGAAGATTCTTGGAACGAACGCGGTCCCGTACGCAAAATGTTCCGCGTATGCGCGAAATGCAATTTGCCTTGCGATCCGAAATGACGAATGATGTCCAGCAAATCGTTGTCCTCGTTAGCGCCGAGCGAGCCCGAGCAGAACGTAATGCCGTTCGCCGGACTGTCGACATGCTCCGTCAGCCGGCGCAGCTGCTCCATATTGCTGACGATGCGCGGCAAACCGAAGATCGGCCAAGGCGGATCGTCGGGATGGATCGCCATGACGACGCCAGCCTCTTCCGCAACGGGAATGATACGCTCCAGGAAATAAGCCAGATTGTCGAACAGCTTCTCTTCCGTTACGTCCGCATAGGCTTCAATCAGTTGTCCCATTTCTTCCTTCGAGTAGCTGGAATCCCAGCCGGGCAAGGACAAGTCGCCTAGCACCGGATCCATGCGGGAAATCGTCTCGTCCTCGAACGTTAATGTCGTCGAGCCGTCCGGCAGTATATGCGCCAAGCTAGAACGCGTCCAGTCGAAGACCGGCATGAAATTGTAGCAAATGACCGGAACGCCGACCGCTCCCAGCCTGCGAATCGTTTGACTGTAATTTTCAATCATTCGATCGCGGGTAGGCTTCCCGAGCTTGATGTCCTCATGGACGGGAACGCTCTCGATCACGGCTATGCGAAGCCCCGCCGTCTCGATCGTTTCCTTCAACGCCAAAATGGATTCCATCGGCCATGCTTCACCGACCGGCACGTCGTACAAAGCCGTTACGATACCGTGCATGCCAGGTATTTGGCGGATATTTTGCAGCGTGACCGGATCGTCTTGACCAAACCACCTGAACGTCATTTTCATATTGCGCGCACCTCTTATATCCAAATTGTAAAGGCTTGCAATTATATTTTCATCTTAATCCAGCCTCATTGTAGCACAGGCCTGTCAGAATAAAGCCGGCTGCGGCAAGGAGATTAACCAGAGTTAAATGAATGGCGTTATTGGTTCGTTTGAATCAAGGCAGTCCCCGTAAAACAAAAGCTGTCCGCAGGATCCCTTAGGTTCCTTTGGACAGCTCTGGGTCGGACTTCGGTCGGCTTCAGATCGGATTTCAGTCGGCTTCCGGGCAACTTCGGACAACTTGTGGAGTTGTCATGCAGCAGTCACGACATACTCATCGTCTCAGCCGCTAAAGCACGATTAGCCCTTCAGACGATTTCGTAAGCTGCCTGCAGCCATCGTCAGTAATGAGATAACTGTTCTCGATGCCGACGACGCCGCTGCCGGGAAAGGTGAATTTGGGCTCGACGGCAAGCACCATTCCCGGTTCTAACGGGTTGCCGAAGCCGCGGGCCAGCACGGGCCATTCATCGACTTCCAACCCGATGCCATGGCCGAGGAACTTAACCTGGCCGGTGCCGAAGCCCATGAAATGGCCAGCGAGTCCCGCTGCTGCGGCATCCTCCAGGGAAGCGGCATAAATCGCATCGCATGCCGTTCCCGGTATCATCAGCTGCTCCGCATGGCGAATAATTCGCTCCGATTGGGCATATGCCGCCGCCAATTCGTCAGACAGACCGCCAATGACCGCGGTGCGCGTCTGATCGATGACGTAGCCGTCGATACAGCAGCCGATATCGATCAAAACCGGCTCGTTGCGCAAAATCGTCTTGCGGCTCGCGCTCTGCGGGGCAGCCGGACCGAGACCCAATCCTCCTGCGGGTCCGTCGAAAGCGCTCGGCATCGCGACGGCTGCGCCGGAACCCAGCATCCCTGTCATGATTTCCATATTGTAGCTGCGGGTCCGCATGAGGCCGATATGTCCGCGGATGCGCATTTCGTATTCGATGCGAGCCATCAGCTCCAGCTCCGATATTCCTTCCTTTAGAATCGGAAGCGCTGCGTCCAATGCCTCTGCCACCACCGTAGCTGCCGCTTCGATTCGGCCAACCTCCCAGGGCGACTTGATCATGCGCACGCTCCGAATAAGCGAGGATCCGTCGATGAGCGAACAGCCCCGCTGCCCGCCTGCCGTGATTTCGGCCAGTTTCGCGAAGGTTGCGGCCGGCAGAACGTCCATCTCGGTCGCTATCTTGATCGGCTTGCCCGCCGCCGCGACATCGCCGCCGAACACGGACGGATGTCCGCCTGCCAGCTGAGCGCGGAAGCCGCGCAGCGAAGACATGGCCTCCACCGCGATCGCCGACTCCTGTTCCGCCCGCTCCAAGCTGCGTCTCACGTAGAAAACCGCTTCGCCCTCGGCAGGGATGAAAGCATATCCTGCCTGCATCGAACCCGTAAAATAATATAAATCCACATGCTGCGTCACGAGAAAACCATCAACGCCTTCTTGTATCAATCGCGATTGCAGCCGCTTCACGCGTGCCGCTATTTCTTCTTGATCAACCTTCCCGATGTCCATGCCGTTCACGTCTTCCCGCTCCTCGCTTCTTCAAGGTCGTTTGCTCCTTTCATTACAACAAATGAAAGGCCGGCGCGTCAACTTGCCTTGCCGCCATACTTGAATGCGGATTGAGAATACACTTGTCAACCAACAATAGTCTATGTAGAATCGATAAAGTTGCGCTCGCATCGAAGATTCGTACAAACATGGAGGATTTGAAACTAATGAAACAACAAGAAATCGGCGTCCTCGACAGGCCGCCTCTCGCGCAAAGCCTCATGCTCAGCATACAGCATTTGTTCGCCATGTTCGGCTCGACGGTGCTCGTCCCCAACCTGCTCGGCGTCGACCCGGCGATATGCCTGCTCATGAACGGAATTGGGACCTTGATTTACTTATTTATCGTGAAAGGAAAAATTCCCGCCTACCTCGGATCAAGCTTTGCCTTCATCGCCCCGGCAGGCGCGGTCATCGGCAACAATACCGTTCATGCGGACGGCTATGCGGCGGCGCTCGGCGGTTTTATCGCTGCCGGGGTCGTATTTACCGTGATCGCCCTCATTATAAATGCTGCCGGGACCGGCTGGATTCATATGCTCTTCCCGCCGGCAGCCATGGGCGCGATCGTGGCCGTAATCGGTCTCGAACTCATTCCCGTCGCGGCCGGAATGGCCGGTTGGATTAAATCCCCCAACGCGGCGGCGGCTGATGTCTGGGTGCCGGATGCGACGACCATTACGATTTCGACCGTGACGCTGCTCATTACCGTACTGGGTTCCGTGCTGTTCCGCGGCTTTATGCGCATCATTCCCATTCTGGTCGGCATCGTCAGCGGCTATCTGCTGGCCTACTTGTTGAATGTCACTTCGTTCGGCGACGTGGCGAAGAGCGGCTGGCTGGAAGCGCCGACCTTCACGATGCCGTCTTTCGAATGGGCCGCGATCCTTACCATCGTACCCGCTTCGCTTGTCGTCGTTGCCGAACATATCGGCCATTTGATCGTCACCGGCAACATCGTGCATAAAGATTTGTCCAAGGACCCCGGCTTGCATCGCTCGATGCTGGGCAACGGCGTGTCCACCATCTTGTCCGGCTTCCTCGGTTCCACGCCGAATACGACGTATGGCGAGAACATCGGCGTCCTAGCGATCACGCGCGTGTACTCGACGTTCGTCATCGGAGGAGCAGCCGTCTTCGCCATTGTGCTATCGTTCATGGGCAAATTCTCGGCGCTCATCTCCGGCATTCCGCAACCCGTAATGGGAGGCGTCTCCCTGCTGCTGTTCGGCGTCATCGCTGCTTCCGGCTTGCGAATGCTCGTGGAATCGAAGATTGATTACAGCAAGCCCACGAACCTGTACTTAACGACAATCGTACTCGTTACCGGCTTGAGCGGCGCGAAAATCACGATCGGCAACTTCTCGTTGTCCGGCATGGCGCTCGCGACGGTTACAGCGATCTTGCTCAGCCTGCTGTTCAAACTATTCGAAATCACGCGGCTGTCCAACGATGCGGAGGCATCGGAGACTTCGGAACATTAATTCTGCATAACAAACGAACAGGCTGTGCGGTGTGTTCCCGCCAGCCTGTTTTTTTTCACACGTTAACCTTCTATCCGGTGAGCCTGTGATCGCTGCCGCTTCGGCAGCAAGATAAGCAAAAAACAAATCGCGCCCAGCACGCGAGTCGAACCGATGATGATCATGCTCGGCGAATAATCTACCCAGCTGTACAAGCGCATCCCGACGATTGGCGCAAATACCGCCGAGACTTGTGACAACGTGGTATATATGGAAATGGCCCGATGCCGCGTCTCTTGGGGAGCAATCTCCAACAGCCGGTTGAATATGGACTGCTGGAAGCCGCCTGTGACAAGACCTCCGAAAAAATCGTACGCATACACATAGGTCATCGACGGTGCATGTGCCCACCCGAAAGGCGATATAGCAAGCATCAACGACGACACGAATACGGTAATGCCGTTTCCTTTGCGGTCGGCTAATCGTGCCCATAAACTGAATGCGACCAGCGAGCCAATCGCGCCCACTACCGTATCGATGCTCATCTGCGTGTTCGTAGCATGAAGAACGTCCGCTTTCAGCTTCGAATAAATCGGCCAAGCCACCATCCATGCGAATGTATAGAGAATCGCGCTACCGCAGAACCAATAGAAAGGCCGGCCTCCTACGCCAGAGAAGAGCTTCCCGACCTTTAACCTTGGAGGAAACGCGCTCGGCAGGCTCGGCACCGCCTTCTCGCTCTCCGCATGAGGCGCAATCGATAGTTCCTCGCTAGGAATTCGCAGCTTGCTGAAGTACCAGGTCTCCGCTAATGAAGCTGCAAAACCTAGTAATATCGCGGCTTGATAACCGATCGGATAAGAGAACTGATCGATGCCCCAGCCTGCCGCCAGCGCGGTCACCATACCGGATATGCCTATCCAGATGTTACGCTGCGCGAACACTTTGTTTCGATAATTCGCGGGAATTATTTCTCCCATGATGGATTGATAGGACACCGCGATAATCGTGTTGGTCGCGCCATAAACGCTAACTAAAGCGATCAAAGCTGCTTTTGCCGATAAATCGAGATACGGTATGAAGAAGAGCAATAAGTAGCAGAATCGGCTCGCTAAGATTAGACCGGAGATGATCCGTTTCTTTTTCTGGAAACGATCCAGAATGAGCGAGGCCGGAAAAGTAAGTAAAATCGTGAGTATCGCGGGAACCGAGGATAGCAGAGCATAATCGTTATTCGTAGCTCCAAGGCGAGCCGCTATGATCGGAATGAAAGGCGTGACGAAATTAAACCCGATGGACCATGCAATGCCGTTATATAGATTATTTTTAATGTTTTGACGCAAAACGCGATGCTCAGCCTTCATCCGATTCACTCCTGTAGGGCGTGCTATAGCATCATTCTAATTCGTAACCCTCGGAATGAATAGAGCCCTTTGCAAAAAGTAAGCTGCGCTGGCATGCGAGACGCTTGAGAATGGTTTTTTTTCGTCTAAAACGAACAATCCGACAAGCGTCCGGATAAGCGGTTTGTTCGTTTCGCGAGTATTATGACGTCAGCTCTGCCGTGCCTTTAATCGTCCACTCAATCGGATCGATGACGTTGAACAGACGCGGGTATACGATTTTGGCGATGAGTACGACGCCCGGCCGGCGAAGCGTAACCTCGTAGTCATAGCTATCGTTCCGATATGTAAACGGAAAGCTCCGGTCATCGTTAATGACCATGAAATCCACGATTTCGACCCGCTCCTTCAAATAAGCATCCGGCAATGGATTGCCGTTCTCATCGAGCTGCAGGTTCCGCTGCAAATAGATGCCCGCTTGCCCGAAGGCGGCCGCTTCATCGATATGCAGCCTTCCCTCCCCCAATGCTGCGGCGTCCACTTGCTGGGCGGCGGCATGCGCGGCGCGGTTCACGGCGTGCTTGCCTTGAAATAAAGCCGCGACGGCCATCTCCTCATCGGTCTGAAGCGCGTGCAGCAGCATCCAGATGACCGACATCAGTATTACGAGCATAAGCTTATGCATCGTCGTTCTCGATCCTTTCCCGCAATCGCAGCAGGCCGCCATATGACAGCCCCGCTTCAAGAGGATGCTGCCCGCCGCCCGCCTCCTCTGCGCTAATGTCTGCTCTACGTCCCAGCATCGTCCCAGCAAAATCCAAACAACATCGAATCAACGTTTATTCTACGGGACATATTCGCTCATTTTCGTTCCGGCTGCTTTCAATCGATCGTCCGCCGAAGGAGGCGACACGCCAATTAACCGATCGATATTGAAGAGTCCTTCGACAGGGTAGCTTGCCGTCAGCGTCAACGGCGCGCCGCGCGGCAGCGGCTGCGCCTTATCCATCGCGTTCGCGCCGTTGTCCGACGTGACCTCGAACGCAAGATCCGCCGGATTCAAGCCGTAGGCAGCAAGCCGCTCCTTCGCTCCCTGCAGCATCGCTGCGTCAATGTAGCCATAATCCCCGCTCGCCCCGACCTCCAGCAAATAATCGACCTCTTGCTGCAATACCGCCTGGCGAACGATAAGAACATGCTTGTAAATTGGAGAAAACATGAACCAGCACATCAAGGCAGCAAGCAGCACGAACATGAGCAGACTCTTCATGGGCTCATCCTCTGAATGCCGTCGCTCATATGATGGCCGGACAATTCCAGCTGTCGGTTCATGCCGTCATCGCCGCCGGTCACGCTGCCGTAAATCACGATAGCGACGATAATCAGCAGCAGCGTCATAAGCAGCGAACGCATGGTCATGCCTCCTTCTTGTTACTTGGCATTCGCTTAAGGCGTGGAGAGCATGGTGCTGATCTTGGTGTTAGCAGCATTGCCTTGCGATTGGATTTGCGATTGGGTACCCGTCGTATCCTTGGAAATAATAGCATTGAACAGCAGAATAACGACGACCAGCATCATGACGGTAATCAAAATATTGCGCATTTGCGTTCACCTCCTTTAATTAAGGGATTGAAAGAGCGTCTGCCCTTCCCGGACCCAGGGATAGATAAAGATTTGAAACGTGTATAGAATCGGAATGCCCGCGAGAACGAACAGAAAATAGGACGTCGATTCCTTGCGGCTGTCCTTGGCCAGTTCCAGCTTCTCCTTGTAGTCCTGGATACGTTGGCGCAATAACTCGTAATACTGCTCGCTCTCATGCAGGCGCAGCGAATCGATCGTTTCCACGAAGCTCAGTCCCTCTTCAGTACCGAGCCGCAGCTTAAGCCTGCGAAGCGCTCCTTCCGCATCGTGATACCATTCGCCGAGCAGCGTCTGCAAATCTCCCCGCATCGTGCGGGTAAAAGGCAAACAGCGCATTAGCTTGGTATGAATGTGGAGCGAGGACCCCGAGAGGTAAAGCAGCTGATTGCTGACAATGTAAATCTCTTTGGTCATGCGTTCCGCTCTCGTCTTGCGAACCGCCTCCAGCCAAGGCTGATCCCAGAAGAGTAATAACAAGAAGACAACCAGCACCAACGGTGCAGCCACTGGAGGGAGCGAAGCAATCGGCAGATGCGCCACCCCATAAGCCCCCGCGCTCCAAATCGGCGTTCCCGCCAGAAACAATCTGCGCGGCAGCACATACAGCGCTGCATCTCCCGTAAAGCCGCATCCGGCAAGGAGACGTTCCCGTTCCTTGAAAGACTGTGAGCCGCGGTTCAATCCCGCTAGATGGAGCCAGCGGTCGCTCACCGTATGCATCCGCCATTTCAACAGCGCCAGGTGGGCGAAGCGTTGGCGCTTAAAGGAAACCGCCTTCAGCAGAAAGAAGACGAGCACGACGCCGAGCGTATACTGAACGGCGAGCGCGGCCCACATGAGGAGAATGCCAAGTTCATTGCTCATAGTCGGCGCGAGACTCCCTTCACATTTTTTTCCGCGAAAGCCAGAGACCCATGACGAACGACAAGAAGATCATGACGGCTGCATTCAAGAGCATGTTGCGGCCGCCGGGGTCCAGCACGTAATACCGATACGCATTCTCCGGGCTGTAATGGAAATTGACGCCCATGAACAACAGCAGAAACAAGAGCGGCGAGAAGTTCGCCAGCCGGATCTCCAGCAGCTTGTTGCGTTCCTGTTGATTAGCCCGGCGCGCCTTGCGCATGTCCGTAATGAGATCCTTCAAGTTGTCCGCAATGGGATGTCCCTCCGACAACCCGGCACGCACGATATTAATAAAATAGTCGGCCCAAACATGGCCAAGCGACGCTGCGAAGATCCGAAGGCTGGCCTCATCATCCCCGCGAACGGAAATATTCCGGTACAGCTGTTCGAATACGGCCTGCATCGGCCCCAACATCCGCTTCTCCTCCACCGTTCGCTGGAGTGCCGTGCGAATCTGTCTACCGCCGCTAACTAGACAGCATTGATAAAACAGCTCGATCGCCGGCAGGAAATCGATGCGCGTCTTCATCTGCCGGTGCACCTGCATTGATCGGAGCAGCAAATACGGCAGTGTCCCCAATACGCCGCCAAGCAGCAGCAGCCCCTTCATGCTCTTGAAGAACATGACGCCGAACGCAGCGCCTGCCAGAAGAAGCAGCAGGCTGAGAATGACGATCGAACCGGGACGCAAGCTGGATTGCAGCGATTCCAGCAGCTCGGACAGGTGGCGGTACGCCTTATCGTAACGCTGCAAGTACCTCGCCAAGCGTTCCCCGAGACGCCGCTCCTTCCGATAGTTCAACCTTCCGGCGATCTGCTGGCGGTGGAGCCAGATATCCAGCAGGCTTCGGACTGCCACGAACAGCGTACAGAACAAGGCCGCGCCGATGATGACTAGCCCGAAACCGGTCATGTCGCCGCCCACGCTCCTCCGTCCTGAAGCAACCGCGCAGAGCGCACGGCACCTGCGGCAGCAGGAACAATCCCTAGGCTTTGATCCGGCCAAGCATCCGTCCACTCCTGCCGCGCTCCCAGCTTCAATCTGCCCAATGCTTCAGCGGATGGAAGATGCGGATAATGCCATTCCCCGCTCCCTTCATCGAAGACCGCCCATTCCCTCACCGCCGTATCTCCCTTATCCCAGCCGATCTCGGCTAGGCGAACCAAGCGGCGGCGTCCTCCGATCAATCGCATTTCAATGCCGATTTGAGTCACATATTCCGCGATTCGCTTCGTCAACCGGTCGGGATTCATGACTCTGCCATCCTGCAGGCACATATCGGCGATTGCCTCCGGGACGTCTTCGAGCGTATTGGCATGCAGCGTCGTCATGCTGCCCGCATGTCCGCGGGTACAGGCCCGAACGTAGATATTCGCATCTTCGTCCCTGATTTCCGCATGAATAATTCGCTGCGGGGACTGCCTGAGCGCAAGCTTGAAAGCCTGCGCCGAACGATGCTGCGGATCCTCCTCGTCGACTTCGTATTCAATGACGTTCTTCGCCGGAAAGTCCCGCTGCAGCATCAGTTCGTGCCTGCCCTCGATCGTCACGAGGCGTTCCTCGTCAGGCAGTTCGCCGATCAGCGCCTTGATCAGGTTCGTTTTGCCCGAGTTGGTCGGACCGATGATCACAACATTGAATTTGGCCTGCAGCACGGCGAGCAGCATAAGCCGAAGCCGCTCGCTGATCGTGCCGAATTCCGGCTCGCTCAGCTGCCCCAGCTGGAAGCGGCGCACGGTATAGAACCGCAGCGTAAGCGTCGGTTTCGCCGTAAATCCGAAACCCGTCATCGTGACCCGCGTGCCGTCGCGAAGCATCACCTCTGCCCAGCGCTTGCGCGGAGTAATGCGATCGTTGTTGTACAGCACGAGATTTTGCTGAATCCGCTCTACCTCGCGAAGCGATGCAAAAGTATAAACGGAAGGACGGGCTATACCCCCTCGAACCTCGAATACCGCCGTGCCGACGACCTGGATTTCTTCCAAACCGTCCCGATTCCGGAGCACGAGCTCCAGCACGTTCATGCCGATCACCTCCGCGAACAATGCTTCCGCGAGTGTCGAATAGGGATGACGGTAACCGGGCAGCTCATGAATCCGCTGGCGCAGCAGCCTGTCCGCAATGACCGCCAGGATACGCTCGCGGTCGTCGGTATAGCCCAGCACCGCCCGGTTCAAACACTCGTTGTATTCTCGCCGTTCTTCCTCCGCTTCGCCCCGGGGCTGCGCCAAATACGACCGGACGTCCTCCGCCAAACGGCGGAAATCCCGAAGCGGCTCTGCACCGGCGCCAGCAAGCGAGGCGGCATACGCATCCGCATTCTCCTCCGACTCTCTCAGCTTCGATGAAAAAGCAGCCGGCGAGAAACGTGCCTGATCCTTCATCATGAGCTCACCCCTCCGCGATGCATCAGCAGCTTCTTGTACCAAGGCTGAATGGCCGGCTTCCGCTGACGCTTCCATCCGTTCGCGGTGGCGATCGCTTTCGCGGGTTCCTGCATCACCTTCTTGCCCTGTTCATTCTCAGCAAGCCATTCCTCCAGCGTTCCGCTATCGAGCTGAGCGAGCATCGGTTCCGTCAAAGCATGTTCGCCCAGCAACGGCACGCCGAGTTCATTGCAAATGTCTCTCACATGAAACCCTCCCTTACCCCATGGTGCATGAATGACAAGACTTTGAAACGAATCTGCCGGAATGCCATAAACCGGAGCCAATTGTTTCACCCAGCGCTGGCCGTCCTCTTGAAAATGCGATAACGCTCCTGTCGTAACGACAATTCGCGTGGCCGCCCGGCGCAGCGCGCATAATGTCGCGGCATTGTCCCAGTAGGCACCGACATCGGCGACTACGACGTCGAAAACCTGCTCTGCGACGTCAAGCAGATGATCAATCTCTTCCATCGCGTAAAACTCCGCTTGATCGCGCAGCATATTGCCGAACAGCACATGCACGCCTGATAATCTGCGGCAGCGATGCATGGAACGAAGCAGCTTCTCGGGATGCAGCGCCCTCGTCGCCAGCTCCGGCCGCAGCGAGTCTAACGTCACGGACGGCTCGTCGATGCCGAGATACCGATGCGTCTTCGCGCTCTTCAAATTGAGGCACAGAAATCCGACGCTGCCTCCGCTTTCCTCTGCGATTCGGCACGCCGCGGCGAAGGCAGCCGAGGATGTACCGATATTCGGCGTCGTACCCACGAACGCAATGAGCGGCGCCGCGGCCCCGAGTCGTGCTCCCTCGCGAATCATGGCGAATCCCCCGCCGCCGCAACGCCGACATCAAGCGATTCCGGCGAGTAGGCGATGACGACTTTGCTCTTGCCGCTCTTGCACAACGAGTCCAGTCGGAGCCACTGTTCCTCCGTCAAATTCAAGTTGATATAATCGATCATGCCGATGGCATCGCGTCTGGATGCATACATGGCTTCCTTGTCGCCGCTTGCCGTCGACATCAGGCTGGAATTCTTCACATCGTCGATTTCCATGTTGCCTGCCGTCTTAACGGAAGCGACCGTGACGGCATCCTCGAACAGCCGCTCCGACGCCGCCGATTCTCCTGAAGCGTAAACCATCACTTTATCGCCTGCCCGGATGCCGTTCGACACGGATAACACATAGTCGCGCGGAATACCGAAGGTCGATTGGCTCTTGTCCGGCAGCAGCCGAAACTTATCGACCTTCCACCGCAGCAGCGGCTCGTTCGCCCCTAGCGGAACGACGACTTCCATGCCGTTCAGTCCGTCCTTCGCAAGAAGCATCTCTTCCGAATAGGAAGCCTTGGCAATCTGCCTCACTCCAAGGAGGTCAGGCTTCAATCGTTCACCTGCCGCGACGAACCGTACAGGCACGACGACATCCACCGTCTCTTGAAACTTCACCTGCCTTAGCTGAAGCACATAGATGCCATATACGAGCAGCCCCGACAAGAGCGCAGCCGTTACCGAAATCAACACATTGCGTTTGCGATTCATAACCCCATCCCTCCGCGGCAAATAAGGACCGAAAAACAAAAAGAACGCAAGCCGGGCGTATTGCCCGAGCTTGCGTTCTTCGCATAGCGGTCGCTATTGATCTGCACATGTAATATTGACATCATCATAGCAGACATTATTTATGCTGTCTACATGAAATTGGAAATTCATCCAGCGCTATCGTTTCACTTCCTCATTCACTTGCGATGCGCCGATCCGCCTCAGCTGCTTGCGGTATTCCACAAGGCCGATTTTACAGCCCGGTCCGATCGTGACGTTCGCGCCTCGCACGACATCGGCAGTCGTATTCTCCAAGTAAACGTAATCGCCCTCGATCAGCTCGGCCGTCAGCGTCATCGCACCTTGACCGGAGAACAGCTGCTTCAGTCCGCCCCATTTGCTTTGACGAACCACGATTCGATTGCCGGCGATCTCCTTGACCCGGCAGGGTCCCCAAGTCCGGATATCAACCTCTCCCGCATTCAATAATCCATGGATATTGAAGCCGCCTCGCGCTTCGAAAGAGGTGGCTTCGCACTCGCCGCCATGCACGTCGAGCTGGCCTCTCAGCTTAACGGCGCGGCCGCGAATGCTGCCCGAAATATCCAGCTGACCAAGAATGCTAATCTGATTGCCGACCAAGTCGCCGTTAATGACGACTTCCCCGACTTGTCGGTAGTTTCCCGCCCGCAGCGTACCCGATACGTCGAGCGTGCCCATGCTGCGGAAGGATTCGCTTTCAAGCGGTCCGAGGATCTGAG
This sequence comes from Paenibacillus rhizovicinus, assembly GCF_010365285.1. Lineage (NCBI taxonomy): Bacteria > Bacillati > Bacillota > Bacilli > Caryophanales > Paenibacillaceae > Paenibacillus > Paenibacillus rhizovicinus. Next base: position 4,772,110 of record NZ_CP048286.1, on the reverse strand, counting down.
CCTCGCCCATAACGCGGACGTTATGGAAGCTCCCGCCGTTCGTTGAACCGGTGCCGGTAATCTTCATATTCCGTTTCATTGTCGCTTGCATATTCGTTTCCTCCTCTCGTCCCTCATTACCCTTGGATTTGTTGGCGCCAGCGTACCTGAGCCTGCGGATGTATGACCAGATCGGTGACGTACTCCACCCTGTCGATGTCGCAGCCCGGACCGATAATAACCGTATTCCCGCGGACGAATTCCGCCATCGTCTCCTCAAGCTCGATAATTTCTCCTTCGATCGTCCGTGCTTTCATTTGCACATGCCAGACCGGAATAATCGATTCAATCAAGCGCCGCAGACCGCCTTTGCCGGCATGTTTAACCGTGATTTGCCGACCTTTGATGCCTTCTGCATCGCAGGGTCCTTCCAGCATGATTTCGAGCTGGTCGCCCGTCAGCCAGCCGGCTACGGACAGCGCTCCCCTCACTTTGCTCTCCTGCGTCTCGCAATTGCCTCTGACTTTCATATACCCGTTCATGACAAACTGATCCGCCTGCAGCGGGCCGTTGATCGTCAACTGGCCTTCAAGCTGCGCCTTACGCGTCTGCAAACCGCCATGGCAGGTCAATTTGCCTGCGGCCTCAAGCCGTTCTTCCGCCCGAATGCCGCCATCCACCGTCGTCATGCCGTTCGATGTGAAGACGAAGCAGTCGATGGCATCGCCTGCTTTGCATACCCCTTCCAACTTTACGCTATGGTACTGACCGCCTGCAGCGCTGCCGATGCCCGCGATTTCCAAATCCGGCCGACTCGTCACTCTCATTGTTCATTCCTCCGCTTTCGTTTCTTATGCTTTCATTATGCGCGTTGCAAGCGATCGAAGACAGCGGCGGGAGATGGAACTTCGGCTCAGCCCTCAGACGGATGAGCCGTGCGGACGTCCAATGCGCAAGAAACCCAGTACCGTTATCGGCACTGGGTTGTAATCGGTTCTGCTGCTCTACGAATCTGCTGCTCAGGCTCAACAGGTCAACAGCTCTACTGTCCCACCCTGCTGCTGCCAAACGCATCGAACTTCGACCGGTACTCCATCGCGGAGATCCCCTCCAGCTCGCGGAACACGCGGTTAAACTGCTTCGTATTCTCGAAGCCGACCTGCTCGCCGACTTCATAAATCCTGGCATCGCTTTCCTCCAGCAGCGCCTTGGCCTTCTGGATGCGCACCCGCTTCAGATAGACGACGAAGCTTTCGCCCGTGAATTCCTTGAACGTTTGGCTGAAATACGAATAATTAAGCGATACGTGGTTCGACACCATCGCCATATTGAGATCGCGATGGAAGTTCTCATGAATGTAGCTGACCGCTTTCTTCATTTCTTTGTGCTCGGCATGCACGGACCGCAGATTGCCCACATAGTCGCTAAGCCGAAGCAGCAAATCCTCCGCGGCATGATAATAGTCATGGATCGATTCAAAGCTGTAAATGCTGCCGACCTTCTTGTAAATCCTTAGAATCTCCACCGACTCTTCCCCGTATTGGTGGAATACGCCGTCGAAGACGAGCTCGTTCAGCTGCTTGCTGATCTCCTCCAAATAAGCGATATCGAAGGCGGTCAGACGTTTCGGATCGAGCAGCTCGGCAAGGATCTGCTTCATCTCCCGGTCCCGGTCCGTCCCCAGCATATTCGCCAGCTTGCGAATGTCCTCCAAGGGAACAGGCTGCCCGGCAAGCCGTTCCTTCTTGCCGTCGAAGACGAGCAGCGCAGGTTCCCGGCTCGCTTGCAGAAATCCGTACTTCAACGCTTCCTTGGCCTGCGCGTAAGCTTGCTTGACTTGGTGAGGGGCAGCCATGCGATCGCTGAGACCGATCAAGCCGGCCACATGATTCTCGCTCATGAAATCCAGCAGCGTATGCAGCGGCTCCACCCGCTCGCACAGAATGACGAGCCGATCGTCCTTATCCTTAAAATAGATCCGGCTCCCGCACTGCTCCGCCGCCAGCTGGGCAATGAGCGTTTCCGCCGTCCTCCCGCCCGTCAATCCGCCATGTACGTTCAGCAGCGCCACATAGTAATCGGCTGCCGGACCGGAAGCATCGCCTTCTCCGGCCGCGCTTGATCGGCCATCCGCAGGAGATGAAGCAGACAGCGTTCCCCAGCCCGCCTTCTCGCAGCGCTCCGTAATTTCGCGTTCTTCCATCGCCGGATGCAGAAAGATATAATTCAGCTGGCTGGCAAGCAGCTCTTCCCTGTAATGATGCGCCGCTTCCAGCCGCACGGACAGCTCCGTCTTGCGTTCCAGATCCCGCTCAGCCCGCTGCAGAGCGTCGAACAATTCATCGCGCACGATCGGTTTCAGCAGGTACTCTTTGACCTCGTGCTGCATCGCTTCTCTCGCATATTGAAAATCGTCATAACCGCTCAGAATCATCACGATCGGCCGCTCTTCGCCTTTGGCGATTTCCCCGATCAGCGTCAATCCGTCCATGCCGGGCATCCGGATATCGGTAATGACGATGTCGACCGGACGCTCCCGAATGACGCCGAGCGCCTCCTCGCCATCAGAGGCGAACAGCAGCGCATATCGGTCCGGCTGCCCGCGTTCGATAATCGCTTTCAGACCCAGCCTTATATTCTTCTCATCGTCAACAATGAGCAATGTACGCATGTCAGACCAGCCCTCCGCTTACGATAAAGTAGGGAATACGCATCTCCACGCGCGTATATGCCCCCTCGCCGCTCTCGACGAACAAGCCATATTCCTTGCCATAAAACAGCTGTATCCGCTGATGGACATTACGCAGTCCGATGCCGCTGCCCTCGCTCTGCTTCTCGTGCGGCACTACCGCCCGGTCGCTGGATGCGGCGACCTCGGACTCGTCGGAGGCGATTTTCCGGTTCAATTCCGCTGCCGTCCCTGCTGTCATTCCGACGCCGTTGTCGGCAATTACGATGACGATGGCCTGATCGACCAACGCCGCCGATATGCAAATCACCATGTTTCGGGCCTCGGAAGGCTTCATATTCATGCCGTGTTTCACGGCGTTCTCCACGATCGGCTGCAGCGACATCTTTAGCAGTTCCTGATTCATGTAATCGGGCGGCACGTCGATTTGCAGGCTTACCGTATGGTCGAACCGAAGGTTCATGACGGCAATATAATTAGTGATATGGCCCAGCTCATCCTTCAGCCGCACGTATTCGCTCTTCCATCGCAGGTTGTAGCGCATCATGCCGCCAAGCGATGTGAGCGCGTCCGAGATCGCGGGTTGATTCTCGATTTCGGCCAGCATCTTGATATTCTCGAGCGTATTGTACAGAAAGTGGGAATCGATCTGATTCTTGAGCGACCGCAGCTCGGTCTCTTTGGAAGCGGCTTGCTTCGTCACGGCATCGGCGATCAGTTCATTGATTTTCTTCAGCATTTTCCTGAAATGATGGGCAAGCTCGCCGACCTCGCCCCCGCCGCGTATCGTGAAATCGAAATTAAAATCTCCCTGACGGACCCGCTTCATGAAATGAGCCAGCGTATGGAGCTTCTTCAGAATGAGCGCGTTCAGCACATACGTTGAAATGGAGAGGATGACCAGCAGAATGATATTCGCGAAAACAATCCGGTTCCGCGTCCTATTGATATCGGCAAACACGTTTTTAAGCGAAACGACGTTCAGTACGTAGGCATCGATCTTCTCCACATAGATGTAATTGCCCAGGAATGGAGTCTTGTTCCATCTAAATGAAAAGTCGCCTTTCGCACCTGCCATATGCTCGCTCAGCTCGCCGCGAATGTCCGCTTCCGTCATGCCCGTATTCGCCAGCAGCGTTTGCTTGGCCTGAAGCGTTTGATCCCCGTCGCTGAACATTTTTCCTTCCCGATCGAGAACGAACATTTGCGACTGGCCTTCGTCGTTCGCGCCTCGAAACACGTTGGGGAAAACGTTCGGCAGCAGCATATCCACCTGCATGATCGCGACATGCTTGCCGGCCGGATACTCGATCTCGCGCAACAGCGAAAGCTTCGGCCTGTCTTCCTTGGCGTCGGCGACGATCGGACGAATAGGTTCGCGGTCCTTCCGGTCGAAATACCACCATTCGGTGCCGTTCAGCTCATTGACCTTCTTGTACCAAGGTTCGGATTGGATGCGTTTCTCCAGCAGAATGACCGGCCAGATTTCGTTGATTCGCATGTTGTTGGAGAAGAGCCGAATATGCTCGATGCTCGGATTGTTGAACTGCAGGCGCTGAATGCTCTTGACGACGGTCGTATCGAATTCGATCAGCTCCGACGCGTTCGGTTCGCTGGTTCGCTCCAAATAACTGCGCACGTCCATGTCGGATTGAATCAGCTGCGCCGTCCGCTCCATCGTCTCGAGATTGTTGTTCATGTTGATCCGTTCGATCTCGAGCTGATTCTCGCTTTTCTTGACGATGTCCTTCATATAATTGCCGTTCAGCTCATTGAAGATGTAGAACGAGATTAATAGACTCGGCAGCAGCAAAATAAGAATATACGCAATAATGAGCCGCTTCTGCAGAGAAAGCCGTTCGAGTTTAAAGAGGTATTCGCGTGCCAGAATACGCAGCCTGCCGGCCAAAACAATCACCGTCCGTATGGTGGAATGTACGCTCGAAGTATCGGCGATTGCCGCCGCTGAATCCCTCTTGCCGTAACGATTATTATAATATAAAACATAGCCTAGGAGCCGGACTTCCTCAAAATACCCGTGAAACGGGCATGAACAGCCGGCGCCCTCCCCTCGAAACCAAGCTGGGGGCGGCAATGCTGCCCTGCTTGGCCGAAGGCGATAGACCGCCGGCTGTTCGTATGCGTGATTACGTCACGATTATTTTAGAAACTCTTGAAGTTTAGTTACATTGGACTCGTAGTGCGCTTGCTGATACGCCTGCACCTTATCGAGACCTGCGCTCTTGCGCTTGTCGAGGAAATCGTTAAACTGCTTATCGAAGTCTTCGTCCGATTTGCTTAACAGCAGCTTCGGCAGCGTTTTACCCCACGCTTGAGCGATCTTCGTATTCGCTATACCTTCCGCGGAGTTGCCGGTCGGATCGATTTGATCGAATTGCGAGAAGCTGGTCGTCTTGCCTTTCGTCCAATCTTCCATTTGTTTCGAAGGTTCGACGCTAGGCGGCGCCCACTTCAGGTTCATGTTCGTGTCCATAAGCATCCAGAACGTAAACGATGCGCCGTATTTCTTGTCGAACGCGGAGCGATCCTTGTTCATCAGGTCGAGTACTTCCGGCTTGAACACTTCTTTGCCGTCAACCGTATCGTACGTCTCGCCCGGGATACCCATGTACAGGTCTTTATTGCCTTCCTCGCTGATCAGGTAGCTGAGGAATTTGATCGCTCTTGCTTTGTCCTTGACCTTCTTGGAAATGAGCGTTACCGTCCAGCCGGAGATGCCAGGGCCCGACAGCGTCGGCGGATCAAGCGCTTCGTCGCCCGGTCCGTCGATGGCGATGTACACCGAATTCGGGTCTTTGACGAACAGCGCGTTCTCCTGCGTAGCGAAATCGCTGCGTTGGTACAGCATGGCGAAGTAACGGCCCTGCGCGATCTTCTCTTCCATCTGCGGACGCTTGTCGATGAAGATGTCCTTCGACAACAGTCCCATTTCGTTCGCTTTGCGGAACGTCTTGAGCCAGCTTACATATTCCGGATCCGTCCGGCGGTCGTACAGCTTGCCGTCTTTCTCGTATGGAACGGCCAGGAAGTTCTGCAGATAGCCTTCCAGCGAGTAGTTGCCCGTGTCCGTGAATTCGTGCAGGCCGAGCGGAATGAGCGGCTGGCCGTTCACGTCTGGGAACTTCTCCTTCGCCATCTTGAGCGCGTTCAGGAAGCCTTCCTTCGTGCGCATATCCGGCTTGCCGAGCGCTTCGTACATATCCTTGCGCACGACGAACGTTTGGTTCGACGTATAGTCGCCCGAGAATTTCTGGAAGTCCTTCGGCGAGGACGAGGCGTTCGGATAGCCGTAGAAATTGCCGTCCGTTTGCGTGTACCACGATGTTTTGGCCGGATCCGCTACTTTGTAGAAATACGGATCGTATTCGTCGGCCAGCTTGTTAAGCGGTTCTACCAGGCCGCCTTCGATCATCTTCTTCACGTTGTCCTCGGACCAGCCAAGCGTAATGAAGTCGGGAAGGGATCCGGAAGCAATCATCGTGTTCAGCTTCTCGTTCTCGTTGCCTGCCGGCACGATGAAATTGATGTTCACGCCTGTCTTCTTCGTAATGTACTGGGAAGTCGCGTCGACGCCCCATTTGTTCGGGAACCAGGAGAAATTAAGATACCAGTCGAACGTGATCGGCGATATGTCGCTTTTCCAACCGGGCTCGTCCGCGGACACGGCCGTGGCATTCCCCGTCGTCGCATTGCCGGCTTTGTTACCGCTTGCATCATTGGTCGTTTTACCGTTGTCCGCGGTCGCAGTATTGTTCGTCGTACCGCCATTGCCAGCATTGCCGGCATTGCTGGCATTACCGCCATTGTTGTTGTTGCCGCCGCAAGCAGCCAGCGTTGCAACAAGCGCAGTGGCCGTCGTTATGGCCAGCAAACGTTTCACATTTCCTTGTCTCATGTGCGTTCTACCCCTTTGCTTCGCTTATTATAAGTCCCTTCCGGCAGTGATGCCAGGGGACGAACAACCTAACCTTTAATGGAACCGATCATCATGCCCTTGACGAAATACTTCTGCAAGAACGGATACACGATAACGATCGGCGCCGTGGTCACGACCATCGTCGCAAGCTTAACCGACTGAGAGGACACGGTCTTCGATATGCCGCCCGGCATCGACGCCATCATGATGTTCGAACTCGACTGCGCAATGACACGGAACAAGAAGGTCTGAATCGGCTGCAAGTTCATGTCGTTGATGTAGATCATGCCGACAAAATAATCGTTCCATTGATACACGCCGTGGAACAAGGCGATCGTCGCGATAACCGGCATCGAGACCGGAATGACGACGCGGACAAAGATGGAGAAGTCGTTAGCGCCGTCGATCTTCGCGGCTTCCTCCAGCCCCGCCGGAATTTCGCGGAAGAAAGCCAAGAAGATAATCAGATCGAAGAAATTAAACATCGCTGGAATGATGTAGACGAGGAAATTATCCAGCAAATGCAGATCGCGAGTAAGCAAATAGGATGGAATGAGTCCGCCTGCGAAGAACAATGTAATCGTACCGATCAGCATATAAACTTTACGACCGACCAGCTCCCGCCTCGAGAAGGCATATGCGACCATCGCGGTGAAGAATACATGCAGCGCCGTACCAATAATCGTCTTGGCGACCGTAATGCCCATCGCCTTTATAATGCCGGGATTTTGAAATACCGCCTGGAAGCTGTCGAGGCTGGCGACGCGCGGCCACCAGTAGATACCGCCTCGCATCGCGTCCTGTCCGTCATTGAATGCATTGACGAGCACATACCAGATCGGATAGATCGTGATAAAGCAGATCAGCAGCATGACGATGACGTTGAATGCATCGAACGTTGCCTCGCCGGCGGTCTTCCTTCGAAGTGTGAACATATTTGTCAAACCACCTTTAACTTAGAATAGCGATGTATCGTTCAGCTTCCGCGATACCGAGTTGGCGATTAACAGCAGAATGAGCGCGATGACTGATTTGAACAATCCTACTGCCGCCGAGTACGAGAAGCGGCTGCTGATAATCCCCGTCTGATAAACGTAGACGTCGATAACGTTGCTGGTGCTTTCATTGAGCGAATTCTTCAGGACGAAAATTTGATCGAAGTTCGAATTAAGCAGACCGCTGACTGCAAGAATGAACAGAATCGTGATTGTGCCCGCAATGCTCGGCAGCGTGACGAACCACATTTTCTGAAACCGTCCGGCGCCGTCGATCGTCGCTGCCTCGTACATTTCCGGAGACACCCCGGCGATGGCGGCGAGATAGATGATCGCGGACCAGCCAAGCTCCTTCCAAATATCCGAAGTAATGATGATGGACCAGAAGTAACTCGGTTCCGCCAAATAACTAATCGGCTCATGGATGAAGCCGAGTGCCATCAGCATTTTATTGACGATGCCCACATCGGCGAGCCAGGTGGTCAAGATCCCGCCTAGAATGACCCAGGAGAGAAAATGCGGCAGATACGAGATCGTTTGTACCGCCTTCTTCAGCCGAATGGAACGAAGCTCGTTCAAGAAAAGCGCGAACACGATCGGAAGCGGAAACCCGATGAGCAGTTTAAAGAAACTCATGCCGATGGTGTTCCATATGACGCTTTTCAACTCGTCGTCATCCAGAAATTCGCGGAAGTGCTCCAGCCCGACCCAGGGGGCATCGCTGATGGACTGCACGATATTGAATTCCTTGAAGGCGATGATAACGCCGTACATCGGAATGTAGTTGAATATGATCATCCATGCTACGCCGAGCAGCGCCATTGCTTGCAAATACTTCTGGCCGGCCAACTTTCGGACAAGCTTCTTGAACTTCGTTTTGCGGTTGATCGGCTGTTCTTGCAAAGACAGCTCATAGCTCAGATTGGCACTCATGTTGAAACCTCCAAAACCCGCAGAATTGTAAGTGCTTTCATTCGTTATGTGCTTATTGTATACGCCTATGCATGGCGTGCATAAGGTCTCATTTTTTGCTTCGTGGCGCAAAATTTCGGGTGGAGCCGCGTGCTGGATTGTGCCTGCTTGGCAAGGTAACGGACATGCATACACAGCAAAAAGGCAGGCATGAACGCGTTTGAGGCGTTCATGCCTGCCTTGTGACAGTAAAAATAAAGCTCGCAACAGCCGAATGATACGTATTCAATAAGCGTTAAAAATCGATAAGTCCGACGCTGATTTGGAGGGCTTCGTCGACCTTGCGCATCGTTTCGTCGTCGAGGTGAGTGATTTTGTCGGTGAGCCGCTGCTTATCTATCGTTCGGATTTGCTCAAGAAGAAGCACGGAATCCCGGTCGAACCCGTGGGAGGCCGCATCGATCTCGACATGCGTCGGCAGCTTCGCCTTCTGGATCTGAGCCGTAATGGCCGCGACGATCACGGTCGGGCTGAAGCGATTGCCGATATCATTTTGAATAACCAAAACAGGACGAACCCCGCCCTGCTCAGAACCTACGACAGGTGACAAATCCGCAAAAAACACATCGCCGCGTTTAACGATCAAGCTTACACCCCGCTTACGAGTCGGCCGAGCGTGTCGCCGGCATCTTCCTCCGCTTGAAAAGCTTCCGAAGCCATTACCAGGTTGATCTTGGCCATCTCCAGATAGCCCCGCTGCATCGAATCCCGAATTTGACGCTTCTTCCGTTCAATCAAATACAGTTTCATAGCCTGACGAATAAATTCGCTTCGGTTCGAGTTTTCTTTGGCGACGATTCCGTCGACTTCCTCCAGCAAATGATCCGGTAAACTGATCATAATCCTTTTGGTATTTTGCAAATTGGCCACCGAACTCGCACCTCCAAAACATTTCCAGGCAAGGTGAAACGGTCAGCACCATACATTGTGGTGCTGCGCGTTTCATTCCGTAGAATTCTAAGCAAAGTATAAGAGTAAACCTGATACATACTTAGAATTAAAGGTGAAACGGCATTCGCCGTCTATACGGCGAGGCGCGTTTCATTCCGAAGAATTCTAAGCAACAGTATAAGGTTTCTAACTTATACAGGCTTAGAATTAAAGGTGAAACGACTATCACCGACTTAACGGTACAGCGCGCTTCATTCCCGAGAAATATAAGCCTATTCGATCAAAAACTTATAAAAGCTGGCTTATATTTCAAAAAACAGTAACAGTATGTCATTGTTTGATCCGTATTATACACCCTCATATGATATGCAACCCGTATATCAAGTATGCTGCATCCATAGACTCGTCACGCGATCTCACTCGTATATACGCTTTCCCTACAATATTCGAGGCAAGACGATAAATTCCTCTAAAGCACACTCAATTCATGCCGAGGAAAATTATTCCGCATCGGACAGCAGCGGATTGATCGATGCCAGGATTTCCGTCCCCCGCTTATAGATGCGCGGCACACGCGCCGCGATCATGCAGGTCACTTCATAATTAAGCGTGCCGAGCTTATCGGCGACTTCCTCGGCCGAAATAAACGCTTCGCCTTGCGCGCCGATCAGCACGACTTCTTCGCCGTTATCGACCGGCGGACGTCCGGCAGCCGCGGCGGGATCCAGCGCGATCATGCATTGATCCATGCAGATCGTGCCAAGCACGGGCACGCGCTGCCCGCGGATCAATACTTCCGCTTTGCCCGTAAGCATCCGGCTGTAACCGTCGGCGTATCCGACGGGAAGCGTGCCGATCCGCTCCTTGCCCGAAGTGAAATACCGGGTGCCGTAGCTGATCCCCCAGCCTTCCGGGGCTTCCTTAACCATAACGACTTCCGTCTTCAGCGTCAGGACCGGTTTCAAGTCGATTCGCGTGTTGTTCACTTCCGTCGACGGGTAGAGGCCGTACATGCTGATGCCCAGGCGCAGCATGCCCCCGCCCATCTCCGGCGTATCGATGCCTGCGGCGCTGTTCGCCGCATGAATAATCGGAATATGCAATCCTTCTGCCGCGAGCTGCTTGACGACGCCGGTAAAGCGTTCATGCTGCAGCCGCGTATAGCTCTTGTCGGCTTCATCGGCGCGGGCGTAGTGCGTGAACATGCCTTCTACGCAGAGGTTCCGTTCCTCCATCGCGCGTTTGATGAACGGCAGCGCATCGTCTCCGGCCAGCCGGCCGAGACGCCCCATGCCCGTATCGATCTTGATGTGCACCGACAGCTTGCGGCCGTTATCCGGCAATGCCGCCGCCGCTTCGATGATATCGTCGCGGAACAAGGCGATGGCGATATCTTCGTCCCGCGCGGTCGCAAGTCCCTCCGGCGGAACGAATCCAAGCACTAGAATCTTCACTTTCAGTCCGGCTCTTCTGAGTTGAAGCGCCTCGTCCAGAAATGCGACGCCTAGAAAATCGACGCCGCAGCGTTCCGCTTCCCTTGCCACTTCCACGGCGCCGTGACCGTACGCATTCGCCTTCACGGATGCCATTAACAGCATCCCTTCCGGTATGGCCGCACGGAAAGCAAGCAAATTATGCTTCAGCGCATCCAACGATATCTCAGCCCGCGTCGGGCGATAATAGCTCGCCGTATTCAAGTTGCTCCACCTTCATTTCCAAAAAGTAAACGCCTGCCGCAAATGGGCAGGCGTTTATCTCAAAATCCAAGCCCGATAAGTGCCGTTTCGGCTTATCCGGTTGACGCTTGTATTTCACCGGAATGAAACGAGCCGCACCGCCGACTAGGACGGAGCGGATCATCCCACCTTGTTTATCCCATAACCTTTATGTTATACGGTAAAGCTTACGGCTGTCAATGAAATGGGGCCCGAACGAGAGGGGCAAGTGTTGGAAAAACCGCTTTCCGGCCATTATTTGGACATCTCTCCCTGGACGGATTGCGCGACTTTGACCATCTCGTCCACCGGCAGGTTATCGGTTCCGCTCGTAATCCGGAACTCCGTGCCTTCGTACGTCCATGTGAGCGTGCGCTGCTGGTCATCGCCGCTGACCGAGCCGTAAGTGAAGCCCATATCGACCAGATCGCCCTTCGTGGAAGAGACGGCGACATCCTTCGGCTGTGTTTCGATCAACGTATAATCATATGTTCCGGTGTAACGGATCATAATGCCCGGATTGCCGCCGAACACGATGTTCTGGCTGTCTTGCTCCGATACGCCCTCAGGTAAGTACATCGCATCCATGCCTGTGAACGTGCTGTCCGCCGAGGCAGATGTGCTATCGTCAGTAACTGCCGAACTATCCGACGTATCCCCGCTGCTGTTATCCTCATTGGTGCTGGCATTGTTGTCCGGGTTGTCGCCGTTCTTATTGCCCGCATTATCGGCGTTGTCCGCGTTGCTGTTCGTTGCGGCATTGTCCGCCTGATTCGCATTGTCCTGCGCGGCGGCATTGCTGCTGTTGTCCGTCGTTGCGGCCGCATTCTCGCTGTTAGCGCCGTTATTCGCGTTGGACGCGTTGCTGTCGTTGTCCGGGCTAGCCATCGTCGCCTGATCGCCGCCTGCTGCCGGCGTGCCCATGTTTTTCTGCGTATCGAATACGCTCTTCTCCAGCTTGGAGCCGAATTTGAACGAGTCGAATTTGACGGAAACCATGACTGCGTTGTTGGCGTCGCTGACCTCGACTTTGTTCGGCGCATAGTCGGATTTGTTCAGCCAAATTTTCTGGCGGGCCAGGGAACCGTTCTGATAATTCGCCATCACGTCAAACACGTAAGCGTCGTTATCGACCGCGAATTGTCTGGAGTTGTCCAGCAAAATGCTTTGGACGAGCGTTTGGTATAAGTATACTTGGCCTTGGTTCGCCGGCCAGTCGCTCTGGAAGCGGAATACTTTGTTAAGGCGCGGCGTCAGGACGAACACGCCTTCATCGTTGCGGAGCACGATCTGGGTGATGTCCTTCTTCGCGTTCGTGAGCGCGATGCGGTAGTACTGCGGCTTCTGATAGGAAACTTCTACTTGGTAGACCAGCGGCTGCTGGCCCGTGTACAGCGTCATCTCGCCTTTGCCCGTGTAGCTGTCCAAACTGCTTAACGTTTTGTCCAAATCCTTGACAACCGATTCCGCGTCCTTAGTCCCGCAGCCCGCGAGCACCGCCGTGAGGCAAAGCAGGATAGCCGCTATGAAACTGAATCGACGACGCATGAGATCAACCCCTCATCACATTTTTTAAACGTATCCGGAGTGGTACGGCAGCCCATGCGGATATCACGCACAGGTCGCGTACGGGACAAGAGCCGTTTACGCTTGACTTGTACTAATTTGTATGAGGGGACTTGGACGAATATGCAGACAAGTTGCGGCTTGGACACAAGAGATCAGCAACGCCTGCCGTCGGTGAACGGCCTTCAACGGGAAAATGCAGAATGGGGCGCCGCATCGATACGCGGCGCCCCTTCTAAGTCACGCTTAATTAATTACTTTGAAGGCGTCCAGTACAACATAGCAGTCCGATGAAGCCGCATTTTTCGTACCCGTCACGACCAGCTTGATGGTATGCGTTCCGCTGCCAAGCCCGGATTTCTCGTAAAGTACCGACTGCTGCGGACCGGTGCCCTCCGTGTACAGATCGACCGTCGCATCCAATGCGCCGTCGATATATACGGCTGCATTGCCGAGATTATGCTGCCGGTAGCCGATAAGCTGAATACGATTGCCCGTAAACGTAAACTGCGCATAATCGTTTGTCGTCTTCGAATACTTCTCTGTATCCGCGAAGTCGCCGGTCCAGTTATCTTCTGTCCAACTACCGCCGTAGACGATCGCAGAATCACGGTCATCCGTCATTACGACGGATTCAGCGACAATAACGACTCGGTCCGCCGTAACCACATAGCCCGATGAAGCGGCGTTCTTCGTACCCTTCACGCGCACCTTCAGCGTGTGATTGCCGCCTGCCAATACCGGGCTGGTCCAAAGCAGCGCATTATCTACCCGCGACGCGGCATAGAAGTCGACATCCGCTTCCGTTCCGCCGTCAATGGACACAGCCGCAACGCCGTGATGGGCGTCCTTGCTGCCATAGAGTTTGATTTGCTTGCCGTTGAAATCCACCTGGTAGTAGCTGTTCGTCGTCAGCGAATAGTGATCGTCGCCGTTGTACGTGCCAGGTCCCGTAGACGTATTCCAAGTACCGGCGTATTCGAATTGATTCAACCCGGTGCCGGTCGTCGCATCGTTGACCGTCGTTTCCGTTCCGGCCGCAGCGGTGCTTACATTGAGCGCGCTGCTTGCACCCGAAACATTGCCCGCGGCGTCTTTGGCCTTCACGGAGAAGGAGTAAGCCGTTCCGGCCGTCAAGCCCGTGACGCTCGTCGATGTGCTTGTCGTCGATCCGGCCAAGGAGGAGCCCTGATAAACGTCGTAGCCCGTAACGCCGACGTTATCGGTCGATGCGCTCCACGATAAATTGACCGATGTTTGCGTCTGCGATGGCGATGTCAATCCGGTCGGCGCCGTAGGAGACACGGTATCGGAGTCGATAACAACTCTGTCAGCGGTCACGACATAGCCGGTAGAGCTGGCATTCTTCGTTCCTTTGACGCGAACCTTAACGGAATGATTGCCCGCCGGCAATGTCGGACTGGTCCAAAGCAAAGCGTTGTCGGCTCTGGAAGCCGCATAAAAATCGACATCTACTTCGGTGCCTCCATCGATGGATACCGCCGCGATACCGTGATGGGCGTCTTTCGAGCCATAGAGCTTGATGCCCGTGCCGTTAAAATCCACCTGATAATAGTTGTTCGTCGTCAACGAATAATGATCGCCGCCGTTATATTTGGTACCGCTCCCCGAAGTCGCCGTCCACGTCCCGACGTATTCGAATTGGTTCAAGCCGGTTCCCGTAACGGAATCGTCGATCGTGCCCGCGCCGCCCCCGCCGATCCCGCCGGAGCCTGGGACGATGTTGACCTCGTCGAGCGTCAGCACTCTGGAATCGCTGTAGAGGTCCTGCGTTTGCGTGTTCGTGTTGCCGTTGGTCAAAAATTCGCCCCATGTCATAAACCAGCGGTATTTCGTTTGCGTCCCGGCAAGCGTCGTTGGACTAGGATGTTGGCCGCTCTCGCCGATGGATATGATTTTCCCCTGGGAAAGGGTCTGAAGATCGTCGTAATAGCTTTGCTGATAGTCATTGTTGTAGACATCCACGGCAAGCACGTCGACCTTGTTAATGCCCGGGAAGTAATTCGAGTACGGGGCACCCCAAGGGATGTTCGGGGTGTTGGCATTCCACACCCAAATCAGGTTGTTAAGGCCGTGGTAATTCGTGAATCTATCGTACATAATGTCCCACAGCTTATCGTAATTGGGCTGCTGTCCCCACCAGAACCAGCCGCCGTTCATCTCGTGAAAGGGCCTCCATAATACAGGAACGCCCGCATCCCGCAACTGTTCCAAGTAGCTTGCGACTAAATCGATATTGGCAATCAATTGATTGTATTGCGTCGTTCCGGGAGTCACGATTTGATTGAACTCCGTCTCGCTGGTTCCGGCTTGCACGCATTCGGCCCAGCAATAACCCGTTCCCGGTTTATTCGCGTGATACATCATGGTCACGATTCCGCCGTTCTCGTGCCAGTCGATCGCGCTGTCCACGACCGCTTGGCGCTGATCGTCCAACTGCGCTTCGGTTTGACCGGAAATAGCACCCAACTCATAACCGTGCACGGCCGGATATTTGCCGGTAATGGCATAGACCTGATTCGTCCAATAATCCGGCGCTTCGAGGAAATTATGCTGACCCGACAATATATTCGTGCCTTCAATGCTGTACAAATAGGCGAGTAGATCTTTGGCTGCCTGGGATGCGTCAGGGTTAATAGGAGCCGAGGCGGCGGCAGCCTTCTCCGAGCTGGCCGCATACAGGAAAGGCAGTGCAATTGCCGTGATCATGATGACGTGCAGCATCTTCTTCAACCATTTCGGAACACGTGGAATCATCATTATTCCCCCAATTCGCGAGTGTTCGCTTCCTGGCCATGTTTCACGCCCCGGGCCCGAAAGCTACATCCATAATGATAGTTTCGAATACCCGGATGAACAATGTGACTACGCAACGAATTCTAGCAGTTTGAACGGAAGACGCAGCTCCTTAGCCCGTCCTCTCCGCTGGTGCATTCTCGTCCGGATCCATGAAGCATGGAATTTCGATACGGATTGTCGTACCTTCGCCCGGAACGCTTTGAATGTCGACGCCATACGCGCTGCCGCACTGCAGCTTTATCCGGTCGTCCACGTTGCGTATGCCGTAGCCGCCGCTCGCTTCACGATTCAGCACGCGCTCGATGGTTTCTTGCGACATGCCGACGCCATCATCGGATATCATAAATACGATATGATCCTTGTCTTTATAGGCGTATAGATGGATATGGATATGATCGCCGTTCCACGCGTGCTGAAGCGCATTTTCGACGAATGGCTGCAGAATCATTTTCACTGTGCTGTAGGAGAGCACGTCGGGATCGATTTCGGTCGTTACATCGAGTCCGTCCGCAAACTTGATTTTCTGGATATCAATATAGGTTTGGATCTGCTGAATTTCGTGATCGACGGAAATAATCGTCCTGCCTTCGTTGAGCGACAATCGATAAAATTTAGCAAGTCCCATCACCATCCGATGCAGCCGTTCGATTTCTCCGAACCTGGCAAGCCTGCTGATCGAGGATAAGGTGTTGTATAGAAAGTGAGGATTAATCTGTTCCTGGAGCAGCGTCAGCTCCGCTTCCTTCTTCTTTAAATTGGATATATAAACCTCTCGGATCAATTCGTCGATATGCTTCCCCATATCATTAAAGGCCTCCGCAATTTGGGCAAACTCGTCGTTGCCTGAATACGAGATTCGTTTACGGAATTCCCCCCCTCGGAAGGCATTTAAGGAAGCGATGATTTTGTAGATTCGGACGGAGAACATGCGGGAGAGAATAACGCTGATCGCCATTAAGACGAGAAAGCTGATCAAACAGACAAGCACGGTAATCTGCCTAATGGAATCCGCGTTCGCCTCGAGCAGCTGCGTAGGGATGTACGCTACGATCCGCCAGTTCAATCCTTCGAGCCGTTCTTCGATATTGAGGTACCCGGACTTCTTGTCTCCCGCGGTCGGCTGAAGCAGCGCTTCGTCTTGATTGCCGGAAAAGAAGAGCGGATGGTTCTGCTCGTCGTAGACATACACCGTCGATTGATCGCCAATTTTCGTAAAATCGATGGAATCGAAAATTTCGCTTAGCTTAGCGGAAACGCGAAGAAAGCCAATCTGATCGGTCTTGGCATAATCATTCAAATTGCGAAGCAGCGAAATGTTTCCGTATTGCGCGTCTTCCGCGACTTGCATCCATTTCATCGCTTGATTGGCACCGTAAACAGTCGATACTTTCCATGGGTCGTACCAGGGCTCACCATCGATTCTGTCTAATTGATAGATGTTGTACCGCTTGCCTAGATCAAGCGGATTCTCTTTATTATTCTGAATAAAATAATACTCCGGTATGGTCTTGTTCTTCACGTAGGCCTGTATGTTGATGTGAAGCGCCGACAGATCGAGCGCGTTCTGGAAAGTCGGTTTCAAATGCTTGGTCAACGTCTCGTAGCTGTTCCAGCCGCCCTCGTTGATGCCAAGATAGCTCGTCAGCTGCTGATCCATGTAAAGCTGGTCGGACACGCGTTGAACGTCCATGATTTTATACATGATATTGTCCCGCATCTGCAGCAGCGTGCCTTGGATGTTGGAACGGGATTGCGTTTTGGCCGAATCCACCGATGACCGGTAGGAGAACGTACCGATGATAATAACAGGCGTCATGATCAAAATAATGTAGGATACCATCAGCTTGAACCGGAACGAAAGCTTGATCCTCATATGGCCCCCCGATTAATTGACATTCAGCATTGCTTGCGGAAATCTCCGGGAGTCATCCCCGACCATTCCTTGAATTGCCGGCTGAAATACGCGATGTTCTGATAGCCTGTCATATGCGCGACCTCGTATATTTTCATCTTCGGATTCTGCAGATGGGTTCGGGCGGCGGACATTCTCTTACTTATCAGATAACTGCTGAAGGTTTCTCCTGTTTCGTCTTTGAATAATACTCCGAGATGATTCGGGGAGAAGGAGAAGCGGTCGGCCACTTCCTTCAAGGTCAACTCCGTACCCAATCGCCGGTCGATATACATGCGGACTTCTTCGATAAGCTTTCTGTTCTTCTTCTGGCTCTTCATATGAAGCTTCTCCGAAACCTCGAACAACTTGCGCCTGAACCACGAAATAATGTCGTCGATGGTCTCGAACCGGTGCAGGACATCCAAGCTATGATAATCAAGGCCGATCATCTGGTAGAGATCTTCATTAATGCCTTGCAAATACTGCTCCAACTTCGAAATAAGGTGCAGCAGGAAGGTACACACCGTGCTCTTCTGCTCCAATCGAGCGGCAACCGCAAACAAATCGAGCAAACAATCGTCGACCTTCACGAGGTCATACTCGGATGCCGCCTTGAAGAGCTCGGACAAAATGCTCTCCAAATTGCTGCCGTCCGCAATCGGCGGGGCATCCAGCTCTTCATAGGGAATCAGTCTGCCCTTTCCGTAAAACAGCTTCGCGTACAATGCCTTCCTGGCCTGCCGATACGAGAGCGGTATTGCCTCGGGATCCTTGATAACGCTTCCAATACCGATCGTAACGGAGGCAGGAAATTGCTGCTTAACCTGCTCAATAAGCCTGTTCAATTTCGCTGCAAGGTTATCGCCTACTGTAATCAAGCCGATTCGATAGGAATCCAGTTTGCACGGGTATCCGATCGAATCCGACTGGCACGCCTCCGTGATAAAATCAAGCCATTGCCCGATCTGATCGAGGCGATGCTCGGATTCATTCAAAGTCAGCCTCCAAGAGACATCATCCATTTCAATGATTGCCGCCGCATAGGAGGCATCGCGGCTTCGCATCCCCATCCAATCCAGCTTCTTGTGTAACTCATCCCGATCGCCTATACCTTCCAGCCACTGACGGATGAATTCATTGCGAAGGTATGGAATCGACTGCCTGTACGTATCAATCCACGACTGCTTCTCCCGCTCCTCGTCCAGCTGCCGCCCTACCGCCTGCATTACTTGATTGAATTCCCCGTCGTCCACCGGCTTCAATACATAGCTGCTCGCGCCCAATTCAAGTGCTGTTTTGGCATAGTGAAAGTCCTCGAATCCGCTTACGAATACGACTTTAAGTCCCGGAAGCAGACCCAGTGCCGACCGCGCGAGCTCAAGACCCGTCATTCGCGGCATGCGCACGTCCGTCACCAAGATATCGACCGGCTGCTCGTTTAGAAAATCAAGCGCAGCGAAACCGCTGTTTACCGTCCCAATGACCTGCATGTTCAATCGTTCCCACGGAACGAGCCTTCGAAGGCCTTCCAGATCGAGCCGTTCGTCATCAGCCAGCAATACCGTGTACACAGCCAGTCTCCCTTCGCGATTAAACTGGTAAAAAAAGAGAGTATACCTAGTTTCAAGTATACTCTCCTTCTAACGATCGGCAAGATGCAACTAATTGCCTTCGACGATGGTCTGGTTCTTATGCCACGCGTTCGTTTTAAACGTCAGCACCTGGTCGAATCCGACCTTCCGCGCATCCTTCTCCGCTTGTGCCAGCACGGCATCGACTTCAGCGTCGTTCTTCGCGAAGATCGCCTTGGCAAGCGCCTCTTTGGCGATTTCGCTAACGCTCTGCGCCGCAATGCCTTCCGCTGTATCCGGAAGCGGATCCAGATTGACGAATTGCGTCGCGTTCATCGACGTTTTCCAGAACACATTCGTTTGCTGAACCGTCGACCAGTTGCGTTTCTCCTCCGGCAGCGCCATCTCGATTTTCACTTTCGCGCCGTCGATGAAGGTCGTATTGCCCACGAAGTTATACGATTGCAAACCGATCTTGTCCTTTTCTTCCGACGGCATCGATGTCCATTTATCGTTCGGCACCGGGATGCCGTCTCCGTCAACCGAATCCCACAGTACGCCCTGCGGACCGAACCATACGACCTGCTGGCCTTCCGGACCTGTCATCCAGTCAAGGAATCGGAAGATCCCCTCCGGATCCTTCGCGTTCTTCGTAATCACGTTTACGTTCCAGCCGAGCGAGTTCCAGTTGTTCGGCGTGATTTTGTTTTTGTCGAGACCTTCTTTGTGAATCGGCCAGACGGCCATATAGCCATCCTCCGGATCTTTCTTCTTCAATTCTTCATCCGGTGTACGTCCGAGATTGGCTGCATCGCCCGCGGCAATAACGGCTACGCGTCCGTTGACCAGCTTTTCAGAGAGCTGATCGCCTGTTTGCGTCAGCGCATCCTGGGAGATCAGTTTCTCCCTGAACAGCATGCTGACGTATTTCAAAGACTCGGCATAAACCGGATCGCCCCAAATCGGCTTGAATTGATCGCCGTCCACATAGACGGAATGGTCAACCAGCATCGGCGGGTTATTCTCTTTGAAGCCGGTATAGATCATGCGATGTCCCCAGCCTGCGGTATCGATCTCAAGCGGGATGACAGTCGGATATTTCTCTTTGACGAGTTTCAAATAGGCATGCAGATCATCGAAAGTTTCCAGTGCCGGCGAACCGAGCTCCTTGTAGATTTTCTTCTCGATCAGCCAGCCGGAGTTTCCGTTGGGCGTGGACGTATAGTAGTTCGGCAGCTGATACAGTTTGCCATCCGGGGAACGAAGCAGGTTCAACGTGGCTTCCCCGACGTATTGCTTGAAGTTCGGGTATTTATCCAAATAATCATCAAGCGGCACTAATGCCCCTGCTGCCCGCAAACGCTCTACGCCCGGCCCGCGGTCCATCAAGATGAGATCGGGGAGGTTGTTGGATGCAATCATCGTATTGAGCTTGGCTTGCGACGCGCCTCCGGTAGCGACCTCCTTGACCGTTACGCCCATCTTCTCCGTGATCCATTTGGAGATCATATCTTGTCCCCACGAAGTGATTCCCCACCAGTCGTAATTTCCGAAATACGAGAATGTCAGCGGCTCCGCTTTAATCGGTTCGTCCTCGCTCTTGTCAGCCGTCCCGGCTTTCGGGCTGTTTGCTTCCGCCTTGGCATTCGTCTCTTTCCCTTTGCCATTGTCATTGCCATTGCCATTGCTGCATGCGGATAGAATAAGAGCCGCGCCGAGCATGCTTACAAGTACTGCCGACCACATTTTTCCGGCCTTCAATTGAATACCCCCTGTTTACGGAATGTATGTGCAAGCTTTTCTTACCAGCTTATCACCGACTCTATCGTTCGATCAGCCCTTCAGTGAGCCAACGAGCACGCCTTTGACGAAATATTTCTGCACGAACGGGTAAACCAATATGATCGGCAGGGTAGCCACCATCATCGTGGCCGAAGATAGCGATTTCGTCGTTACCGACTTCAACCGGTCCAATGCGTCCAGCGCCGAGGCGTTGCCTCCCGAAGCTTGCGCCAATTGTTCCGAAACGATATTGGAATTCAGAATCTGATTCAGCAGCGTTTGAATCGGGATCAGATCCGGATTATTGATGAAGATCGTCGCCGTGAACCAGTCGTTCCAATGGCCGACTGCCGTGAACAACGAGAGCGTCGCTACGACAGGACCGGACAACGGCAAAAAGATGCGGAAGTAAATGCTGAAATGGTTCGCGCCGTCGATTTTGGCGGATTCTTCGAGTCCTTCCGGCAGCTCCATGAAGAAGGTCCGAAAGATAATCATGTTCCATACGCTGATCAACCCGGGGATAATCATGACCCAGAAGGAGTCCATCATGCCGAGCGCGCGGCAAACGAGGAAGAATGGGATTAATCCGCCGCTGAAATACATCGTGATGATGCAAAAGATCATGTAAAACTTCTTGCCGGCCACGCCTCTGCGGGACATCGCATAGGCGAAAATCGAGGTGCAGAAGATAGCCAGAAAAGTACCGATGACCGTTCTCAGGACCGAGACGAGGAAGGCATGCAGCAGGCGTTCATCCCTGAACACGATTTTGTAGTTGATCATCGTAAAATCGCGGGGCCAGAACGTGACGCCGCCAAGCGACGTATCCGTCCCCGAATTAAGGGAGATGATCAGACTGTTCCAGAACGGATACAGCGTCACGAAGGCGAGAATGACGAGAACGATATAAATACAGAACTGTAAGACGCGGTCTCCGCTGCTCAAATGCATAAACGGTCGCTCCTTCTTGTATTAATCGCTGCCGGGATCTGGCGGATTACCACAAGCTCGACCCCATGCGGCGGGCAATGCGGTTGGCCAGTACGAGCAGCCCGACGCTGATGACTGCCTTGAATAGTCCGGCAGCCGTTGCATACGAGTACCGGTTGCTCAGGATACCGACGCGATACACATACGTGTCGATGACATCGGAGACATCGCGTAGAATCGGGTTGCTCCCAAGCAGCAGCAGGTCATCGAAGCCCGCATTCAAAATTCCGCCTACCGCCAAGATCAGAAAGATAATGACAACCGGCATGATGCACGGGATCGTAATCAGAATCATCATCCGGAAGCGGCTCGCCCCGTCGATCGAAGCCGATTCATACAAGTGCGGGTCAACGCCGGCGATGGCCGCGAGGTACACGATCGTCGCGAAGCCGATATCCTTCCAAATGCCCGTCGTTACGATGATAGTCCAGAAATATTCCGGCATGGACAAGAAATTAATCGGCTCCTTGATCAAGTGAAGCTGCTGCAGCAAAATGTTGATGCTCCCGTTATCGGTGGAGAGCATGGACATCGCAAAACCGGCTACGATCACCCACGATAGGAAATGCGGCAAATAGCTGACGGTTTGCACGATTCGCTTAAACACCATGCTTCTGATTTCGTTCAGCAGCAGCGCCAATACGATCGGTGCCGGAAATCCGAAGAACAGCTTGAGCAGGCTGATCATGATGGTATTGCGCATGATTTGCCAAAACTCGGGCGCCTCGACAAACATCCGGAAATGCTTGAATCCCACCCATGGGCTTGCCCAGAAGCCTTCGAACATGTTGTAGTCCTGAAACGCCATCAGCACGCCGTACATCGGAATGTAGCTGAAAATAAAGATCAGCACGATGGAAGGGATGATCATGAGCTGCAAATCCCACTGGTTTCTTAATATCTCGAGCAGCTTCGGCTTCGAAGTACGCTTGGTTTGTTCCGTCGCTGCAAGGATGGATTGCTGTGCCTCCAACTTTTTCCCTCCTCTTGACCGGTTACATTTAGTATAGAAAAGAAGGGGAACCGTTCCTATGAGAGCAAGCAATGAAACCTATCACTTTTCAATGGCAGTTCGCTATAAGGGCGCAACAAAAAACAATCCATTCGGCCTCGTATAGAAGCGAACGGATTGTTGATCGTTCCGGATTAGAATTCGTTCAAACCGTCTTGAATTTCCCTCAACCGCCAAATGAAATCAGTGCCCCGTTCCCGCAGCATACCGTAGGTGATCATCGTTCCCTTCGGAATATCTACGCCGGCAACCACATGCTGAGCGAGCGCATAAGGGAGTCCGTCATCTGCCGAAGAACCGACAGCCGCCACCAAATGCGCACGCACCGATTCGCCGCCCATGCCATCAAGCGTCTCTCCTGCTTTGACATGCCTCTTGGCTACGGCCACGACGTCGCTTGACGCCCGGGGTTTAGGGCTTCCCGTTGCCTCGCCGAGCAAGACGGCTTTCGCGATGGATATAGGTGTCTCCATGCCGACAAGATGATGCGCGCGATAGATGATGCCTTGCGACCCGTCCGATGACATGGGTATGCCTTTCTCCCGCAGCTGGCGCCGGACGAAGGGATCCGGGCTTCCGATGACAATGAAGACGCCGCCATTCAGATGATCCCGGTTGAAGTCGCCCGTGTATGGGACATCCACGACGTCGACAACGCCGCTCCGATTCAAAATGCCCCCTTCAACGCGGAGACGGAACGCTTCCGGAATCTCCACAAGCGGTATCCGGGGCTTATGCATGCCGGGAATATCCGGTACGTAACCGGTCATATTCGCCATGCACGCCATTTCGATTTGATACTTGGAACCGTCCCAATACGCGATATCCGTATCCCGCATGCCATTGCGGTCATTCAGACGACGATCCGCCTCCTCCTGTGAGTGGACCGTCATCCATTTACCAAGCACGGGGACGTCGAACCCTAACGTTTGCGCCCAATCGTACAACCCCTTCGCCAAACTGGGCTGATCGCCGTCGGCGAGCGTATAGACGACTCCTTCTTGCTCTGCCAGTCTGCGCAGCGCCGGACCGACACCTACGTCCGCTTCGATATTAACCATCACCACGTGTTTCTTATGCCGTAAGGCCTCGTAAGCGAACTGCGCGCCGAATACTGGCAATCCCGTGGAATCCACGATGACGTCCAGGTCGCATGCCAGCATATCGAAAGGATTCGCAGCGATGACGGGCTTGCCTGCTTCGATCGCCTCTTGAATGCCGGCCGGAGAATCAGCGCCGCGAATATCATTCTTATCGTGGCCGGCAGCCATATACGCCTCAACCGCATACTGTGGCTGAGCATCGTACAGTACCGATATTTGCAGCCCCTTCATGCGCGCGGCCTGGATGACAAGTCCGGCGCTGAACCGGCCTGCCCCCGCCACGCCTACTCGAATCGGCTTGGATCTGGCCGTCAATTGCCGAAGCAGCAAGTTATCCAATTCATCGTCCTCCCGGGCTATTGGAACACATGCGGAGCATTGGGCCAAGGAGAAGCGCCCAGCAGCATGTTCCTCAGCGGCGTATTCGCTTGGTTCTCCAGCAGTCTCTGACTCGGCTCATAACCCGGCCAAGTCCGGAGGAACAGCGGTCCGTAATTATAAATGAGCGATCTTCGCTGTTGATTGGACTTGTTGTCCATGGCGGCATGATACGTGGCCCCGTCGAAGAGCACCGCCGTGCCTGCTTTGACATTCATGCGCACATGTCCAGGCATCTGTTCGCCATGATCGCTGGACGGAAGCAGCTCATCCGGCATATGCCGGCTGCCCGGGAGGAAGGATAGACATCCGCCGTCATAAGGAACGTCTGCCATGAAGTAGAACACTTTGACCATGAACGGAACCCGCTTCTTGCCAAGATGCATCGTCGTGGTCGTGTCGCGATGCCAGGAAGCATGCGTAACCTGTCCGGGATGTTTGATGAACAGCTCGTTGTCGATCATCGTAAACGCATCGCCGAAGACATCGCGCATCACGCCCATCATGCGCGGATGCTCCATTAGCTGCAGATAGAGTTCGCCATGCTCGATGACGCCGCTGACCTGATCAATATTCGGCGGCATGACATTGCCCTTCGCTTTGTAATCCGCCAATGTCTGGTCCATCGCCGCATTGTAAACGCTTAACTCTTCCGGATTTAGAAAATCCTCGATCGCAAGGTAACCGTCCCGCTCCCAAGCCAACATTTGTTCCATCGTCAAAGCATGCAATTTCATCGGATAGGCCTCCTGTTTAAAGTGATTGCTTCTGGCATGATGCTAAAACAATGCTAAAACAGCCGCTGCTTCCTAATAGTAGATCATTGTCGTTGTCGTTGGTGCGGCGCGCAAGTTACGTTACGAGATACTTCTTCACGGTCTGCTCGTCGAGCTCGATGCCCAGACCCGGGCTTTCCGGCAGCCGAACGCAGCCGTCCTTGATCGCAAGCGGATTCGCTACGGCATGCCTGGCGAGCGGGGAATCCGAGAGCGTATATTCAATCAAGTCGCCTTGCGGCATGCTCGCCGCGAAATGCGCGCTCGCCGCCACCAGCACGCCCGTCTTGAACGCATGAGGAACGACCTTGCGGTTGCGATCGTAAGCCATAACGGCGATCTTGCGTGCTTCCGTCAGCCCCCCGCAGCGTCCTAGATCCGGCTGCAGAATGTCGACTCCGCCTTCGCGCAGCAGTCTGTCGAACGACCTTCTGCCGCTCTCCTGCTCGCCTGTCGCGATATAAATGCCGGCTTGCTCCGACAACAGCTTGTAACCGGTTAAATCGTCCGGCGGCAGCGGTTCCTCCATCCAGTACACGCCGTAACGCTCGAATTCCGCCGCCATCCGGATCGCGTGCTTGACGTCCCAGACTTGGCCGACATCGATCATAAGCCGGTTCTCGTCGCCGATGACCGACCGGATCGTGCGGACAAGCTCGATATCGAAGGCCTGCGATACGCGTCCGATCGGGCCCCAGCCGAATTTGATTGCTTTGTAGCCGAGGTTCATGTACTTCTCGGCGAGCTTGGCAGCCTCTGCAATCGTGTCCGGCATAAGCAGGCTGGCGTAGACGGGTATTTCCCTGCGATAGATTCCGCCCAGCATTTGAGCTGTCGGACGGTTGGCAGCTTTGCCGATGATGTCCCAAAGCGCAATGTCGATCCCGCTCATCGCATGAAGCACGGGACCCGTTCGCCCGTAATAGAGCGCGCCCATGTACATTTTGTCCCACAGCCGCTCAACCTCGAAAGGATCTTCGCCTATTAACAGCTCCTTGAGGCCTGTCGCGATCGAATGCGATGGCGGGGCTTCGATAACGGCGCGGGCAACGACCGGAACAGAGTCGATTTCGCCGATTCCGTCGATCCCTTCGTCTGTCCGTACCCGGACGATCAACGTGTCCTGCGTGCCGTCGCAGCGCGACGCGTCGACCTGGGGAAGCTTCAAATAAAGCACTTCTACATCCGTGATCTTCACGTGCATGGTCACCTGCCTACTGTATGAGTTAGAGAATATTCCGCATGCTGTTCACGTTCAAGGCGAGTATAAAATCATTTCGTAAGATTGTCAACAATCTTATTGTTTATTTTTTTTGACAGGAAGATGGGATTCGCCTATCATTGACCTATCTATTCATGTCGAGATCAGCGAGGTACGCAAGCATGGACAATTTCAGCTTCAAAGAGCAAAAGCCAACATCATTAAGACATCGAATAACGGATGACATACGCAATGCGATTCTGAACGGCCAACTGAAGCCGGGCGATAAGCTGAGGGAAAGCGCGATTGCCAAAGAAATGGGCGTCAGCCGCGGACCGATTCGCGAAGCGATGAGAACGCTCGAGCAAGAAGGTCTCCTGCACTCCTCGCCGTACAAAGAAACCGTCGTAGCGGAATTCTCGCAGGAGGAAGTCATCGAGGTGCTCATACCGATCCGGCTTACGATCGAGCTGTTCGCGATTCGCTCCGGTCTCTCTCAAATGACCGATGCGGATTTCGCGCACATGCAAACCTTCGTCGATGGCATCCGGGAAGCCGTCGAACGGGAGGATCCCGCCGGGATCGTGAATAACGACATTGCCTTTCACGAATACATCATTCAGGCGTCGCGCGCCAGCAACGTCATGAATATCTGGTCGAGCATCGTCAATCGGATTCGCTTGCATTTCTTCATCCAGAACCCGATGTACAGCGACCCTCGCCAAATCTACGAAGAGCACGACATTCTCCTGCAGGCGATGAGAGCGAAGGATATCGAGCTGGCATGCCGGCTTATGAAGGCGCATATCCATGACGAGAACGTAGCCTTGTTGCAGCCTGCTCTCCCGGACGATAAATAACGCGGCAAAGGGGCGTTTAACGATGTACGATTTCATTGAGGCGTTCAAGAAGGATTTGAAAAGCTATCCTCCGGACAGGCTGCGGCGCATCGCCAAACAGGGCGGCTGGTCGCTGGGGCAGCTGATCGACCATCTCATCGCGGTAGCTGACGAATATTTGTCCCATGTCGCCTTCTGCGCGCAGTCGGTCGAAGAACAACCTGCCGGCAAGACCGAAGCCGGCGAGGACGTATATCTGCGCGGCGCGTTTCCGCCTATTCGCATCAAGCTTCCGGATACGCCGGAGTTTACGCCGAGCAACGAACGCAGCAAAGAAGAGCTGCTTGCGGGATTGGACCGGATCGAACGCGACATGCTTGCCTGGGAGCTGCAGCTGGAAGCGATTAATCCGAGCATGAAATGGCAGCACGGCGGCTTCGGCTGGCTAAACGCGCGCGAATGGTTCGACTTGATCGGCATGCATACCCGGCATCATTTTCGGCAGAAGGCGGAGCTGGAAGCGCTGACGGCGTGAGTGACGATCTCAATAATAGAAACAAAAAACCTCCGGAACCGTGCGATTCACGCACGATTTCGGAGGTTTCTTGTTCGCCTGAACGAGACGGTCAGCCGCCGCGGAACGCAGCAGCATAGAACGCCGGCTGTCTCCGACTGGCGGCTCTCCGCCTTGCGCCTGAAGTCCAGCCCCTCTCGGGTGCCGGCTCCGGCTTTATTCCGCCTCAGCGGGCAAATGCGTCACGACGACGTTGTATCTCGTTACTTTGCTGCTAATGATCGGACTGCTTGCCGGGGCGCCGGTTGCTGTGCTTCCATGGCTTCCATGACCGCTCCCGTGAGCAGCAGCGGCCGGAGCTTCCGCACGTTCGGCTCCCGCAGTCTCGGCACGCCGGCCATGCGCATGACGGAACGAGTCGCTATTCGTCCAAGCTTCGAAAGCCGCCTCGCTCTCCCAAGCCGTGCATACCCGCACCTCTTCCGTCTCGTCGGACAAGACGGCATGCAGGACGTCCATGCGCACGAAACCCGGGAAGGTATGAACGCTCTTAGGCGAACGGAACCGTTCCAAGATGGCGTCCGCCGCGCCCGCTCTGATTTCGAATCGGTTTTCCACAATAATCATCGGTCGAATGCCTCCTCGTTATGTTTCGATTATGCCGTAACGTATGCGTTCATGCCCTCAGGCTCTGACTTTGCAATGCCGCACGGCAAATAAACAGGTACGCCGTCATCGTAATACAATTTCGCTTCAATGCCAAATACCTCGCGGAAGAACTCCACGCGGAACACGTCGCCCGGCGTGCCTTCCCGCACGATCTCGCCCTGCTTCATCGCCACGATGCGATCGCAGTAACGGGCCGCTTGATTCAAGTCGTGCAGCACCATGATCACGGTAATGCCCTGCTCGCGGTTCAATTGCCGGATCAGCTCCATTAATTCCAGCTGATGCGCGATATCGAGATACGTCGTCGGTTCGTCGAGAAGCAGCAGCTTAGGCGTCTGCGCCATGCACATCGCAAGCCACGCCCGCTGCCGCTCCCCGCCCGAAAGCTCCTGCAGCGGCCGATGCTGAAGATCCTGCATGCTCGTCACTTTCAGCGCCCAGTCGACGACATCTTCGTGCTTGCCCCTGCATTCCTCGTACCATTTCAGATGCGGATTGCGTCCTCTGCGCACGAGTTCGCGTACCGTGATGTCCTGTACCTGCTCCTGCGTTTGCGTCAGCATCGTCATATGCCGGGCGATCGACTTCGTGTCCATGCTCGCCATATCCTTGCCGTCCATCGTAACCGATCCGCCTTGCGGCGAAACGAGCCTGGCCAGCATGCACAGCACGGTAGACTTGCCCGAACCATTGGGACCGACGATGCCCAGCCATTCGCCGGGCGCCGCACTTAGATCAAAGCCGTTAACGATCGCTGCTTCGCGTCCGTACCCGTACTTGAGATCGGCTGCACTCAGCGCTTGCGTCGTCGTCTTCGTCATCGTTTAATCCCCCTTCGCAGCAGATAGAGAAAGAACGGCGCTCCGAGCAGCGCGAGCAGAATGCCGACGGGAAACTCGATCGGGTCAAACCAGCTGCGGGCAGCCGTGTCCGCCGCAATAATCAGCGCCCCGCCTCCGATCGCGGAGATCGGCAGGAAAATCCGATAGTCGTTGCCGACGAGCAAGCGCACGATATGCGGCACGACCAAGCCGACGAAGCCCACCATGCCGACGATGCTGATCGCGGCGCCCGCAAGAAACGTGGAGAGCAGGATAATAAGCAGCCTGCCGATTTCGACGCGGCTGCCGAGCAGCTTGGCGGCATCGTCGCCCAGAACGAGCAGGTTGGCTGTTTTGATCAGGAAGACGGAAGCGATCAAACCAGCAATCGTGTAAGGAAGCAGCGTATCGAAATGCGGCCAGCTTCGGCCGTTCAGGCTTCCCGACATCCAGGGGAGGACGGACTGCACTTTCTCGCTGTTCAGAATCATCAAGGCCGTCATCGCCGCGCCGAGCAGCGAGTTGACGGCAACGCCTGCCAAGATGAGCCGCAAAGGCGAAGCGCCGCCTTTCCACGCCAAGGCGTAGACGACTGCGGCAGCAGCCAAAGCGCCGAGAAACGCGGAGATCGGCAGATAAGCGATTTTCTCCGGAAACAAGATCATAATCGCGACCGCCGCTAGACCGCCGCCGGACGATACCCCGATAATGCCGGGATCAGCAAGCGGATTACGGAATACGCCTTGCAGGAACGCGCCCGAAACTGCCAGGCAAATGCCTGCCAGCATGCCTGTCAGGACGCGGGGAAGCCGCAAATTCCATACGATTTGCCTCGCTTCCGAATCGGAAGAATGAAAGAGCGACGTCCACACGTCGCGAGCCGGAATCGAGATGGCGCCGGACATCAGGCCCGCAAGCGCGGCAGCGAGCAGCAGAACCAAGCTGATGATCAGCACTGCGCTTCCGCGGGCATTGCGAGAGAGCGCGGCTTTATGCGCGCGCTCTCTGCCGGATACAAGAGTAGACATCGGATTACTTCACCTGCAGCAGCAATTTGTTGATCGCTTGAATCGCTTGCGGTGCGCGCAGCCCCGGGTTTGCCGCGAACAAGTCGGATGGCAGTACTTCGAAACGGTCGTTCTTCACGGCCGACAAGCTCTTCCAAGCCGGATTCGTCTCGAATTGCTTCTTGAAGCTTGCTTTGACTTCAGCTGCATCGCCGTGGGTAATGAACAGGATCAGATCCGGATTAGCCGCGATGATCCGCTCCAAGCTGAGATCCGCGTACTGCGGCATCGAATCCATTGCTTTGAAGTTGGACGCGACGTTCTTGCCTCCGGCAAGCTCCAAGAAGTTGCCCGGGTAGCTCGTCGGCAGCGCTACGACGAAGCTGCCTGGAGCGCCGTATACGATCAGCGTCTTCGGTGCCGTGCTCGGTTTCTTGAGCGAGGAGACATCGGCATTCATTTTCTTGATCAACTGTTCCGCTTTCGCCTCTTGGCCCAGTACTTTGCCGTACAGACGGACGGAAGCTTGAATTTCCGTAAACGTGTTATGCGAGTTGAACATCACTTGAGCGCCCAGCTTCTCAATCGTCGCCTTGCTGGATTGGAGCGCCGGGCTGGCAATGACGAGATCCGGCTTCACCGAAGCCAATTTCTCGAATTCGATGCCGTGCGTGCTTCCGACTTCGGGAGCGGATGCCGCAGCCGCAGGGGATACCGCGCCGAGCGCAGTCGAGCGGCCGACAACCGTGCTTCCGAGCGCATAGATGATTTCCGTATCGGAAGAGGAAAGCGTAACGATGCGTTTCGGCTTCTTCTTGAGCGTGAACGGGCCCGTGCTCGTGTTTACGGTCAGCGTGCTGCTGATCGCGACGGCAGCCGCGCTCTTGCTGTAGGAAACCCATTTGCCGAAAGCTTCGGAAACGAGTCGCAGCGGCACGAACGTCTTGCCGTTTACGATGGACGGAGCTGCTTCGAGCGTTTGCGCGGCGCCGTTTATGTAAGCCGTGCGGGAACCGACCGTCAATTTGACGGAGACATCGCCTTGAACCGCGGATACGGTTTTGTTCTTCGCGTCCCAAGTCGCCTTGCCACCAAGCGCGCTTACGATGCCGCTGTAAGGAACCAGCGTACGGCCGTTAACGATCTTCGGAGCGGAATCCAGAGAAACGGACTTCCCGTCCAGCGTAACCTTAATTGCCGTGCTTGCAGCGCTTGCCGTATTGCTCAAACTTGTTACCGGCGTTAGCAGCACGGCTGCCGCCAACACACCACGAGATAATACTTTCAAAAACACAAAATCAGCCCCCCTGATCGATAATGAGAATCAATATCAATTAGTACAAGTAGATATTAATCGATAATGATTCTCATTGTCAATTAAAAATTTAATCATTTGCGTCAGCTTTTCTTCCGCTTTTTATGATTGGTAACACCCCTGCGAACCCCCTTTAGCGGCGAATGCATTTTCATGCAAATAAACTGAATATTTATAAATTGACTTCTGCATAAACACTCATTATAGTGAATATAAATACTTTTATATTGAATAATTATTCACACATGCGAGGTGTCCAACGTTGAAACATTTTCTTTCCCTGCAAGATCTGGACCGGAACGAATTGATGACAATCATCCAGAACGGCATCGCCATTAAGCGGCAGCCTGAACGATACGCAACCGCCTGCGACCGTAAAGGCGCACTGATGCTTTTTCAGAAAACGTCGACCCGGACAAACCTGTCCTTCCAATCCGGTATCAACCAAATGGGCGGTTACGCCGTACCGATGGACTGGAACGCCAGCAACTTCAGCATCTCTCCCATCCGGTACGAAGCCCGCTACGCGTCGCGCAATTGCGATTTCATCGTGGCTCGTTTAAAGAAGCATTCCGACTTGCGGGAACTGGCCGCCTATGCGACGGTACCCGTCATTAACGGCTGCTGCGACCGTTATCACCCTTGCCAAGCGCTGGCTGATCTGATGACGATCTACGAGGTGTCCGGAACCTTTGAAGGCATTACGGTCACCTATGTCGGCATCCTCAACAATGTCGCCAATTCCTTGATTGCCGGCTGCGCGATGCTCGGGATCCGTTTGCTGCTTGTCACCCCCATCGTCAACGAAGCCTCGTGGGACGGGGAGCTGATGGACCAAGCCATCGGCAGCGGCCTCGTGACGCGAATGAACTCGTTAACGGATGCGGCTGCCCAATCCGATTACGTCTACACGGACACGTGGATCGACATGGAGCATTACCACAGCGCGGACTATGAGGCGGTCAAAGATTTCCGCATGCAAACGATGCTCCCTTATCAGCTGAACCGCAAGGCGCTGAACGGCAGCACGCCGTATATCATGCATGACATGCCGATTCACCCCGGCTTCGAAATCGAAGAGGAACTGATCGAATCCGCCAGCTCGGTCATCTATCAGCAGGCGGAGAACCGGATGCACGCGCAAAAGGCGCTGCTGCTGCATTTGATGGAGAGTTGATGATCGGTTATAGAGAGGACGGCCTCGCGGCTTCGGAAACGAAGCTTCGGGGCCTTTCGTGTTTTTGCGAGTATGGCGCCTGCGTTCATGGGCTGCCTCTCTCGGTCCAATGGACGTCGCCCGCATCGGTCCCGCGATTGATTCCCTGCTTCGCTTTATAACCTATAATCAGGTCAGCTAGTGAAGACAGGAGAGATATCCAATGGTTGAAACGAACAAAACCAACAAACGGCTCGTGCTCGCGGGCCTGATGCTCGGCTTGATTTTCGCCGAACTGGACGAAACGGTCGTCTCGACGGCGATGCCGACGATTATCCGCGAGCTGCACGGCTTGTCGCTCTACGGCTGGGTCGCGGGCGTCTACATGCTCGCCGCCACGATGTTCATGCCCATCCTCGGCAAGCTTGCCGACTTGTACGGCCGCAAACGCGTGTACTTAAGCTGCATGGCGTTGTTCATCGCGGGTTCCATCGTGAGCGGCTTGGCCGGGTCCATGACGATGCTGCTCGCCGGGCGAGGCATTCAGGGTATAGGAGCCGGCGGGCTCATGCCGCTCGCGCTCGTTATTATCGGCGACACCTATCCGCTGGAGCAGCGGGCGAAGATTCAGAGCCTGTTCGGTCCGCTGATGATTTTGCCCCAATTGCTCGGTCCGACTGTCGGCGGATACATGGTCGGTCACGTGAATTGGCACTGGGTATTCTTGATCAACATCCCTGTCGGCCTGCTGGCCGCGGCGGTGCTCAGTATCGGCATGCGCGAATCCCGGGGAACCGAGAAGAAATCGATCGACTGGCACGGCGCTTCCACGCTCGTCGCCGCCCTGCTCTCCCTGCTGATGACGCCGGTGCTGATCGACAACGAAGGCTTGTCTTGGTCATCGCCGGGCATCATCGGACTGCTGGCACTGTCCACGCTGTTCACGGGTCTGTTCGTCTTCATCGAAAGTCGAGCGAAGGAGCCCATTATTCCGCTGCGCCTCTTCCGCCATCGGTCCGTCGTCGTCCTCTCCATTATCGTTCTGATCTTGATGCTCGGCATCATGGGCGGAATCGCGACGTTCCCGTTCTTCGCCCAGAACGTCATGGGACTGACGCCGACGGCATCCGGTTATCTGATGCTCGCTTTCATGGCCGGCGCGATTCCGTCCAGCATCGTGAACGGCTTCCTGATTACCAAGGTGCCGTACCGCAACTTGTTCATCGTCTGCTTCCTGCTCCCGATCGTCGGCTTCTACCTGCTGACGCAAATCGGCGTCGCTACGAGCGTCCTCTATGTCGTCGTCACGTTCTTCATTCTCGGACTCGGCATCGGCGTCCTGTTCGGCAGCGACAACCTGATCGTGCAGGAAAGCGTCGACAAAGCGGACAGCGGCTCGGCGCTCGGCACCGTCCAGCTGTTCCAGTCCCTCGGCGCGACGATCGGACTGAGCATTTTCGGCAGCCTGCTGGCGCGTCACATCAATCAAGGCGTGTCGCAGATGGCCGATCAGCTGCCCGACGGGACGGCTAAGAACATCGCGACCGGCGGCATTCCGGAAGGACTCCCGCACGATCTGCTGATCAAAGTGCAAACCGTTTTCTCGGAGGCGTTCCAAAATATATTTACCATCTCGTTCGCCTTCGTCATCGCCGCCTTCATCGCCTGCTGGTTCCTGAAGAAGGAAGTGCTGCAGAAACGGGAGGAAGATCCTGTTGCGGATGGGGCTGCGACTACGGGAACCTCCTCCTCTGCCGGGGCTGCCTCTGCTGCGGAGTGATCGAGGCGCGAAAAGGCCAGCTGCGCGAGGCAACCGGCCTGGAGATATAGGATAGATGCGAACTATTTGACCGAACCGCTCACGATGCCCGAGAAAATATAACGCTGCAGGAACAAATAAATGATGACCGTCGGGATGAGAATGATCACGACCGCCGCGCTGATCAAATTCCACTGCGCGCTGTTGACCCCGGCGAATTTCATGAGCGACGTCGAGACGACGCCTAGCTTCTGCGCCGGCATGTACAAGTACGGAATGTACATGTCGTTGTAGATCGAGATCGTCTTGATGATCGTCACGGTGGCCGTCGCCGGAATGAGCAGCGGGAAGATGACCGACCGGAAGATCCGGAACAGGCTGGCCCCCTCCATCATCGCGCTCTCGTCCAGGTCGAACGGAATGCCGCGGATGAACTGCAGGAAAATATAAATTTGCACGACGTCCGTGCCCAAGTAGAGCAGCACCGGCGCCAAGTGCGTGTTGAACAAGCCCAGGTTCTTAATAATGGAGAACGTCGCGACCTGCGTCGTCACGGAAGGAATAAGCGTCGCCAGCACGTAGCCGGCCAAGATGACGCGCTTCAGCTTGAAGTCGAACCGGCCCAGCGCGTAAGCAGCCGTCGTGCCGATCAAGATGTTGCCGATGAGGGAAAGCACGAGAATGATGCCCGTGTTGTAGAAGGCGCGTCCCATATGACCGATTCGCATGACCGTTCGGAAATTGTCCATATTGAAGAAGCTGTTCGGCAGATCGAATACGCCGGAAGCGTTGTACTCCTCTGTCCCTTTGAACGCGTTCAGCACGACGACGGCCGGCGGAAACAGCACCGCGAACACGGCCAGCGACAGAAGGAGGTAATGCACGGCCTGCAGGGGACGTTTGCGTTTAAGTAGCTGCATGCGTTATCGCCCCTTCTCTTCCCGTAAAATAAGTTTGCGCTGCACCGTGATGACGACAATGACGATCGCCAGCAGCACGACGCCCATGGCCGAAGCCAAGCCGTAATTGCTGTAGTGGAACGCCGTATCCACCGTCTTCGTCACGAACGTTTCGCTTGCGCCCGCCGGGCCGCCCTTGGTCATGATAAACGGCAAATCGAACACCTCGAGCGCGCCCGTCACGGTCAGCAGCATGCTGAGCTCGATGATTTTGAGCAGGCTCGGCCACGTAATGAAGCGAAAGGACTGCCATCCGTTCGCGCCGTCGATGCGCGCGGCCTCGTACAAATCTTCGGGGATCGACTGGAGCGCCCCGATATAGATAACCATGTTGAAGCCGAGGTATTTCCACATGGAGATGAGTGCGAGCGAAATGTTGACCATATGCTTATTGCCGAGCCAGCTCGTAATGAGATCCCCGAGCCCCAAATTCGTAAGCAGCGCGTTCAAGGAACCATGCTGCGCATCGTATACGTACGAGAACATGTAGGCGATCGCCACGCTGTTCATGATGTAAGGCAGGAAGATCAGAACGCGGAATCCATTTCGTCCGCGAAGCTTCCGGCTCAGAATGACGGCAAAGTAAAGCGCGACGACGTTCTGCAGAATGCCGCCGAAAAAATAATAGAGGTTGTGCCCGAATACGCTGAAAATCTCGCTATTATGAAAAATCTCGCGGTAATTATCGAACCCGACCCAGCCTTTGTCCGAGCTGTAGCCGTCCCAGGAAGTCAAGCTCAGGTAAAGCAGGTTGGCGCCGGGATACAAGGAGAAGAGTATCAGCAGGGTGACTGGGAGCAGGAGAAACGCAAACAGAATGACCGTCTTCTGCTTCTTGTATAGGGAGGAATACATCGTTAGCCCTTCCTTAACCGTATTTGTTGCCTCGTTCCGCGGCCGATAGTAAAAGGGCATGACCGCGGATGTCATGTCATGCCCCTTCGGCAGCCGCTGCGGAATTGGAGGAATTTAAGGTGTTGCGTGCCGTCCATTACTTCGGGATAGCGTCCGCTACACAGTGGCCGTTAATTAGCGACCGTTAGTTGGCAACCAACCGTTAGTTGGCAACCGCCGCGCGCGCTTCTTTCCAACGTTTGTTGTAGTCGGCGAATACCTTCGCCATGTCTTTGCCCATGATGACGTCTTGCGCCAAGCCGCTCGTGTCGAACTGCATTTTGTTGCCGATTTTCAGGTACTCGTCGCTCTCGGCTTGCATCTCCACGACTTTCGGGTTGAAGGCCATGAACTCGGCCAGCTGAGGCAGCGCCGGTTTCTTGTCCTTCAGCACTGGAATGAAGCCGCCGAAATCGTCATAGCCGGATTCCTCGACGAGCCATTTCAGGAATGCCTTGGCCGTTTCCAGGTTGCCGCTCTTCTTGCTGACGGCATACGCGTAGTCGGGGCTCAGCAGCGCTTTCGCTTCGCCGCTGTTGTCGATCGGGAGCGGGAAGAAGCCGACGTCCTCGGATTTGGCGCCATTATCGATGACTTGAGGCACGACCCAGTTGCCCAGCAGATACATGGCCGTCGTACCGGAAGCTACGTCCTTCTTGGAACCTTCCCAGTTCGTGGACATGAGGTCCTTCTCCGCATAGCCTTTGTCGACGATCGTCTTGATGATCGACATCGCCTGACCGTAAGGTCCGTCCATCGTGAACGGCTCGTCTTGACCGGCCATCGTGTTATGAAGCGCCGGGTCGTTCGCGAAGAGGAACGCTTCCTGATCCCAGCCCATGAGCGGCCATTTGTCCTTGAAGTTCGTGGACATCGGAATGATGCCCGCAGCCTTCAGCTTCTCGCAAGCTGCGTAGAATTCGTCGAGCGTCTTCGGAACCGCCGTGATGCCGGCTTTCTCGAACGCCTTCTTGTTGTACGTGATGCCCATCGCCGAGCTGCCGGAGACGATGCCGTACAATTTGCCGTCTTGGCTGCTGTAATTGTCCTTGAAGTACACCTTGTCGTTCAGGCCAAGATCGTCCAGCGGCGCGAAGAACTCGGGCAGCTTTTCTTTCGTGACCGTCTTCGGCACGAGGATGACATCCGGGAACTCGTTGGACGCGAGGCGTACTTTCATGGATTCTTCATAGTCCTTGATCGCTTCGAATTCGACAGTCGCTTCCGGATATTTCTCGTGGAAACGCTGCGCGTAGCTCTTCAGTTCCGTCTCGACAAGGTCCGTGCGGTTCGTCGCGAACGTGATCTTGCCTTTGATCGCGCTCTCCGGAGCGGCGGCCGCGGCATCGCCGTTCTCTGTCTTGGCTCCGTTATTCGCGCCAGCCGCTGCCTGATTGTCTTCTTTTGGGGCTGTGCCTTCGTTGGCGCTACCGTCGTTGCTACCGTTCGAACCGCAGCCTGCGAGCACGACGCCGCAAAGCACGGTTGAGAGCATTAGAGATGCCCATTTCTTCATTTCTTGCTTCCCCCTTATCGCGTATGGAGCATAATGGTATCGGTTACAAGTTCAATTATGGAGGGATTTGAGAACGCTTTCTACGTAACGGTTTTGGATTTATTGTCTTTGGTTTGGGTAAAGGTTGAAGCTGTGATTCCGTCGCGAGACGGAAATACAGCTTCAGCCACTTCGGAAGCATAGGCTTAGCGAAAGCTGCTTATACAGTTCTCTCCTGCTTCGGAAGCACTGGCTTAGCGATTGTCCTGCTTATCTCCCCAGCGTCTGGTTCCGATATTGCTGCGGCGTCACGCCGATGGTTTTCTTGAACAATTTATTGAAATAAATACCGTCGGCGTATCCGACCATTTCCCCTACCTGATAGGCCTTCAAATCCAGTCTTTCTTTCAAATATTCCTTCGCTTTCGCCATGCGGACCATCGTCACGTATTCGGTAATCGTCTGTCCCGTCTCTCTCTTGAACAGATAGCTGAAGTAGCTGGCATTGAGGAAGACGGTCTCCGACAGCACCGTCAGCTCGATCTCTTTGCGGTAATGTTCCTGTATCCACGCCTTCGCCTTCTCGATGGCGCGATTGCCGTTCGCCGTCCTGCCGGGTTCAAGCGCCTCCATGACCTGAACGGCGAAGGAAACCAGCCAATCCCGGACATCCTGTATGGCGTATAGAGCCGCAGCCCGTTGATGGAAGTCGAAATTGCCGCCCTGCAGTCCCTGAAGCGCATCCGCAAATCCATCGATACGGGTCGCCAAGGTATAGAACAAATGATTGGCCAAATGAATGACCTCCTCGTAGCCCGCCTTGCCCTGCTCCGCTTCGGCGAAGAAGCGCGGCAGCAATGCCTTGATCGCCTGCGCGTCCAGCATCTCGCACGCCGTCTTCAGCTGCTCCTCCAGCACCGGCGCAGTCAGCCGCCATGGCTCCGCCTTCGTCTTCAAATCCGCGGCCGATTGAAGGACATTGCCCCGGTCCGCGCTGAAGAGATGGCGGCTGGCCGCCAGTGCGTCGCGGTAGGCGCGGCTCCAGCCCGCGGCGCCTGCCTGCGGATCCGCGAAGCATTCGCCGATGGCAAGGAAACCTCCGCCTCGGATTTGCAAATGGTCCATGACGCGCAGACTGACAGCGCGCAGCGCGCGCTGCGGCTGCTGAACCGCTTCCCTGCCGGACAGCAGTACAACCGCTGCGACGAGACCCTCTTGCATCACGACCGCTTCCCGTATCTGCTCCTTCAGCGCATGCAGATAATGGAGCAGGCTCTCTTGAACGAGCGGATTGGAAGAGCGGAATACGAGAATCGCGCCCTGTCCCTCGTTCGGAAGTACCGACTCTTCGCCCGCGCCACCGGCGAGCAGGCGCCGAAGCCGTTCCTCGCGCTGGCCCGCTTCCAGCTGACGCGAGGAAAGTTCCTGGCGCTCTTCGTCCGCGCGCAGCCGCTCTCTTCGCTGCGCAACCTTCCCCAGCAGAACCGCGAGCTCCTGCGCATCGACCGGCTTCAGCATGTAATCGTCGACGCCGGACTGGATCGCCCTGCGCGCATACTCGAAATCATTGTAGCCGCTCAATATAACGCACGGCATCTCGGGGTGCTTCTCCCTCAGCCGCTCGATGAAGCTCAGGCCGTCCAAATACGGCATCTTAATATCCGTAATAATCAAATCCACGCTCGCGCCCAGTTCCTCCAAGGCGGCGAGCGCCTCTTCCCCATCCTCGAAACTGCCTGCAACCTGGTATTCACCGCTCAGCTTGCCGATCATTTTCGCCAGCCCGAGCCGGATGATCTCTTCATCGTCCACGATCACGATGTTCAGCACGGCAATCCCTCCTGTTCATTCCAGCCGTTAGGCGACGGATACGGCAGCGCCAGCGTCACGATCGTGCCTTCGTTCACGCGGCTGTCGATCGACACGCCGAAGGATTCGCCGTAATACAGCTTGATGCGCTCATTGATATTTTTGAGCCCGATGCCCGACTTCATGGCCGTTTCCCCCGTCTGCCCGCCGATATACGATTGCAAATGCGCCAGAATAGCCGGCGGTATGCCGTTCCCTTCGTCCTGAATATAGATATGCAGCCGTTCTCCGGCGATCTTGGCGAAGACGCGAATATGAACTTTCACCTTCTTGCCCTCGAGTCCATGAAGAATGGCATTCTCGACGATCGGCTGAAACGTTAATTTCAGCACGTCGTAACGCAGCACGTCGGGCGGCAGGTCCGCTTCCCAATGGAATTGGTTCTTGAACCGGTATTTGAGCAGGTTCAGATAGTTGTCCAAATGCTGCAATTCCTCCTGCACGGACACGGTCTCTTTGCCCCGGTTGATGCTGTACTGCATCAACTTGCCGAGAATGAACGTCATGTCCGCCACCTCCTCGTCGTCGTTCAACAGCGCCTTCATCCGGATGGTCTCCAGCGAGTTATAGATAAAATGCGGGTTGATCTGGCTCTGCAGCGCCTCTAGCTCCGCTTCCTTCTTCCGATTCTGGATGACGTAGATTTCGTCGATCAGATCCTTGATGCGCCGCAGCATCCGGTTGAAGTGAAGGCCCAGCACGCCGACCTCGTCCTTGTTCTTGACGCGGAAACTGATGTCGAGATTCCCCTGTTGGACCTCGATCATCAGATTAGTCATCGTGCGGAGCGGTTTGGACAGCCGGAACGAGAGGACGATCGAGACGACGAGCGCGGCTATGACGATGAGCACAGTGGCGATGGTCGTCAAGTTGCGCGTGATTTTGGCATCATGATGCAAATGATCCACAGGAATATAGACAATCGTGTTCCAACCCGACACATCCGAGCGATTATATGTCGCAATATAATCGATGCCGTCCACCGCCGTCTCCACGGTTCCTGTGCTGCCCTCGATGCCCTTCAGCATGGCCGGGTTGCCGAGCGGCTTGCCGATCCATTGCTTGCGGCTGTCATAGATGACGTTGCGGTCCCGGTCGACGATCAGCGTCATCCCCTTCGTGATGGCATCCATCTGCTCCACGGTCTCCTGAATCGCATCCAATTTCGTGTCCACGACGATCGTGCCGATGGAAGCGAACGAATTGACGTCGCGGATATCCCGAATAACGGAGAATACATAGTACGACGGGTGGTTCGGAATGGAAATTTCCTGCGTGCTCAGAATCGTCGGGTTCCCTTCGGCGCGTTCGGCGATCGACTGCCATTCGGCATGCCGCTGCTTCAGGTCCGGACGAACGGCATCGGTTTTGATGCGATAGAAGAGGTTGCCGTAATGATCCAAAATGTACGTGGAGCTCATATCCTTGTTGAGGTTGTTCATCAGCCCGATATAGAAATCGATTTTGTTCTGCTTGGCCAAATCCAGGCTTGGCGTCACCAGATATTGCTGCAGTTCCTGGGAGTATAGCGGGATTTTCGTGACCACCATCATATTGGCAATCGTCTCTTCCAGCTTGCTCTGGAAATTCGCGATGACCTGGTTCATATATTGCGACGTGTTTTTGTTAATGGAATCGACGTAGTTCTGGTAAGAAATATAGCTGATCGCGATAATCGGCGTGATGATGAGGAATACGAACACCGCCGTCAGCTTCTTCTGCATGCTGCTTTGCACCTTGAATATCGACCCGACCCATCGTACGGCTCCTTGCATGGCGATCCCCCGTAATCGTTTTCATTTTAATGTTCATCGTAACGTAAGGCCGCCGGTTTGATCAATCGCTTTTTCCCTTGACTCGCATATGATGCTGTACTATACTGATTGCTAACCATTACCAAAATTGGATATGCGCAAAGCTATGAATGGAAAGAGTACTCTTGCTGCGACTGTCAAAGCGAGCCGGCGATCGGTGAAAGGTCCGGTACTTTCGAGCAAGACGAATGGCTCCGTTCGCTTCAATCCGAACCTCGGCACGCTGTTGTCGGCCAGTAGGCGTTGACGGCATTCCCTCCGTTACCTCGGGGAAGCATGCCTATGCTTTCGAAGCTGCGAATGCTGCATTCCCAGTCTCACGACTGTGAACGCAAACCAATCGCCTTAGACATGAGCAGAGCGCGGCCTTTTGGCCGAATTCGGGTGGTACCGCGGAGTCCGACACTTCGTCCCCTTTTTGGGGATGGGGTGTCTTTTTGTTTGTCCAAAATCGAATTTCGTGGAGGTCATCGCATGAAACGAGTCTTATCGGG
Source organism: Paenibacillus rhizovicinus (assembly GCF_010365285.1). Taxonomy (NCBI): domain Bacteria; kingdom Bacillati; phylum Bacillota; class Bacilli; order Caryophanales; family Paenibacillaceae; genus Paenibacillus; species Paenibacillus rhizovicinus. The sequence goes on along the minus strand of NZ_CP048286.1, from coordinate 4,730,231 downwards.
CATCAAACCAAGCGGGGACATGAATATCGGCGGGTATGGGGGCGCCCTGCACCAATTTCTGACCATGCAGGACGAATATGAATGCTTCTTCTTCGTTCCTGATCTGCATGCCATTACGGTGCCGCAGGATCCAGCCGCGCTGTTCCGGCGCTCCAGGGAGATCGCCGCCTATTACATCGCCGCGGGGATCGATCCGAAGAAAGCAACGATTTTCGTCCAGTCCCATGTACCGGCGCATGTCGAGCTCGGCTGGCTGCTGGAAACCCAGGCGCATTTCGGCGAGCTGGGCCGGATGACGCAGTTCAAGGAGAAGTCGCACGGCAAAGACGCCGTCAGCTCGGCGTTGTTCACCTATCCGGTGCTGATGGCCGCGGACATTCTGCTGTATCGGGCCACGCACGTCCCCGTCGGCGACGACCAGAAGCAGCATCTGGAGCTGACCCGGGACTTGGCGATGCGCTTCAACAACCGGTTCGGAACGACGTTCGCGCTTCCCGAGCCGATCATTCAGCAGATCGGTTCTCGCATTATGGGCCTCGACGACCCCGCCAAGAAGATGAGCAAAAGCAATCCGAATCGGAACAGTTACATCCTGCTGCAGGACAGCCCCGAGGAAATCCGGAAGAAGCTGGCGCGGGCCGTGACGGACTCCGAAGGGGTCGTTCGTTACGACTGGGAGCAAAAGCCGGAAATCAGCAACCTGATCGAAATCTACGCGGTGTTCGCCGGAGAATCCGTGGATACGATCGAACAGCGGTATCGCGGCGTCGGATACGGCCCGTTCAAACAGGATATCTCCGACGCGGTCACGGCGAAGCTGACCCCTATCCAGAGCCGGTTCAACGAAATCGTCGACTCGGAGGAACTGACCGCGATTCTGCGGCAAGGCGCGCTGAAAGCCGCCGCCGACGCCAGCGAGACGCTGCGGAAAGCGAAGCAGGCGATGGGACTGCTCACGTTGGATTGATTGACGGGAGTGATCGTGCGATGGAGCGCTGTCGCTTAAGTGCTAGACTCGCAAGCTCTTGATGAATGAAAAAGGCGCATTCGTCCGAGGACCCGTAGTCCTTGGGCGAATGCGCCTTTTGTCATTTAGAAACCAGCTTCTCTTCCTTCATTCCTAGCGGCGAAGCTACCTGCCTCAGTCGTTAGCGAAAAGTTCCGTCCTATGGCCTAAGCAGCTTGCGCAGCGCTTCGGTAATCGCCGCTCCCCGCTCGGGCTCCATATGAAACTGCGCAGGCGTATTCTGGAACAAGGCAATGAACCAGCGGCCATCACGCTTCACGGCCGTCAGGGAATGCTGGGCATTCAGCTTCGGGTCGATATCGGACGCGCCTTCCGCCACGAGCCCGGAGTAGGCGCGAAGGATAGCCGCCTCGGGCGTAACCAGCTTGACGGATTTGACGATCGCGCAGTAACGCGGGGTCTTATGATTCGCGAAGATCGGCGCCAGATGATCATGAACGCCCTGTCTGCCCGAAGCTTCGCTCCCGTCGAATCCGATTAATTCGCTGTCCTCCGCGAACGAGGCGGCCATCCCTTCCGCGCTGCGGTCGTTCCAGCCAGTCAGCATGTCTTGGTACAAGCGAACGACTTCGATTTCATCCGGCTGCACGTTTTCGTCATGCGCACGGCGCAGTTCCGCATACTGTTGAATGACGTAACTCAATTCCGGCAAGAACATTCACCTTCACTCCCTATTGAAACGATTCTGTGATACGCTTATATGACTGATTCTATCAAGGAGAGCCGCCTATGCCAAATGCAATCCCCGCTCGCCCCCAGGGCGAGAAGCCGCGCCGGATCCTCTTCACCGGAGGCGGATCGGCGGGACATGTGAGCGTCAATCTTGCGCTCATCCCGCTCCTTCAGTCCCAAGGCTGGAACGCCGTGTACATGGGCTCCAGCAGCGGCATCGAGAAACAGCTCATCGGCAGACTGGACGATGTCGATTACTACAGCATTTCGACGGGCAAGCTGCGCCGTTACGTCGATCTGCAGAACGTGAAGGATCCTTTCCGCGTCGTCAAAGGGGTCTTCCAAGCCTACCGGCTCATCCGGAAGCTGCGGCCCAGCGTCGTCTTCTCGAAGGGCGGCTTCGTCTCCGTCCCCGTCGTGCTCGGCGCCTGGCTGAATCGCGTGCCCGTCATCATCCACGAGTCGGATTTGACGCCGGGGCTCGCGAACCGGATCGCCAATCCATTCGCCCGGAAGGTTTGCGTGACCTTCGGCGAGACGACCGCCAGCATCAAAGGAAATAAGGCCGTGCACGTCGGCCCGGTCGTCAGAAACGAACTGCTTCGCGGCAATGCCCTGAAAGGGCTGCAGTGGAGCAAGCTTCTCCCCGGCAAGCCGGTCCTGCTCATCATGGGCGGAAGCCTGGGGTCGAAAAACATTAATGAAGCGGTTCGCCGCAACCTGCCGGTGCTTACGCAGACGTATCAGATCATTCATCTCTGCGGCAAAGGCGAGCTCGACGATCGCTGTAACGGCGTGAAAGGCTATCGCCAGTACGAGTATGTGCACGATGAGCTGCCTGATATCGCAGCATGTTCGGAGCTCGTCATTTCGCGCGCCGGCTCGAACTCCATCTTCGAGTTTCTGGCCCTGCGCAAGCCGATGCTGCTCATTCCCTTATCCAAGAGCGCGAGCCGCGGCGATCAGCTGCTGAATGCGGAATCGTTCCGGAAAGCCGGCTTTTGCGAGGTGCTTCAGGAAGAAGAACTGACGGACGACGCCTTCTTGGCCGCGATTAGCCGGCTATATGCCGACCGGGAGGGCATTCGCGCCCGGATGCGCGAGCGCGACAGCGGCCCTTCGGCAGTAGAAGCCATCACGTCGCTGATCCGGGAAAACAGCCTGCGGCGATAACCGTCGCAGCTGTTTTCCTGCTTACTCGCGGCTGCTCCGTCATCACGTACCGCAGCGAGCCGCTGCTCACAGCAGCAAGCCGCAGCGCACAGCAAGCCCCGGCAAATCCCCTTCATTTCCGCTTAGCAGCGGAAGCGGAGGGGATTTGCGTTTAAAGGGACGATACGCTTACTCGCACCGCTGCCTTCATGGATGCACGCGCCGATGCGCGAGCCTGCGCCCGCAACTAAATTTCCTTCCCCGCGGGTACAAGCCCGAACCCTATCGATTCATTTTCATAGAAATAGAAATGAGACTTTAAGGAGGGGATCCTCCATGGCTGCGCTATTGAATCGTTTTCGCGGAACATTCGTCGTGCTCAAAACGGTGTCATCCGAAGAAATCGGAGGCCGGATCGTCAAAATAAACAACGGCATCGTCGTCTTAAAAACTTTATTGGGAACCCGTATATACGTACCCATCTCGAAGATCACCGCCGTCATTACACGCGGAATGAATAAATAAGGATCAGAATATTGGATGCGGCGTCCTCTACGGACGCCTTTTCTTCGTACCGGCCCGCTTGAAGCACCGTGCAGCACGGCACGGGTGCCGGCCGCTAAGGCTTGCAGCTTGCAGCTCGCCGCTTGCCGCTGGAAATCCGCTCCGTTTACAGCGCACCGGGAAATATGGTAATGTGAAGCATATCTCACTTTACTACGTAGAAGCGTTTACGCGTGAAATTTTCGAAGGAGTGCATAATATGGCAGATCTGGCTGAACTGAGAACGAACATCGATGATATTGACCGGCAACTGATTGCCCTGCTTGCCAAGCGCTTCGCATGCACGGAAGAAGTCGGCATCTATAAAGAGCAGCACGGCCTGCCCGCCCAGGATGCGTCCCGTGAAGCGCAGCAGTTTCAGAAAATCGCGCAGTACGCGCAAGAGCACGGGTTGAATCCGGAGTATGCCGCGGCTATATTCAGGCATCTGATGGATCTCGTCATCTCCAGGCATCTGGAGCTGCAAACCGTCAAAAAGTAACGAGATGCGAGCGAGCAAGGCGCATGGGGCTAGTGCGGACACGCTAGTGCTAGCATGTCTGTGCGGGGGCCAGCGAGCTAACCGATTGTCCCGCGCCACGCGCAAAAAAGCAGCAATCGAGCAGCAGGCGGTTGGAACGCCTGACGCTCGTTGCTGCTTTTTACGTTTCAATCAAGATTGGGATTTCGCGTCTGCCGATTTCTTTTCTTCCTTTTGCTTGATCATGCGGTTCTTGCACAGCTCGCGGATTTCGTCCTGCAGCTGTCTCGCGGTCTTGCCCTCCGTCGAGATGCCGAGCCGTTTGGCCGTATCTTGCAGGCGGGCCATGTGCTGCGCTTTCTTCTCGGATTTGAACTTCTCCCACTTGGCCGGATTCGCTTCGCGGGCGGCCTTCAGTTCCTTATGCAGCTGCTCGGCGCTTTTGCCTTCCGTGGCAATGCCGAAATACTGCGCCGCTTCCTGCATGAACTCCAGCTTGCGGGCTTTGCGCGCCTCGCTTTTATGGCCATGACCGCCGCCGAAGCGCCAATGGTCGCGTTCTTGCTCGTGCTGCGCTTGCAGCTGCTCGGAAGAAGGCGTCGCCGCCTGTGCGCAGATCGGCATCGCAGTCAATAGCAGCGCGGCCGCCGTTCCCAGCGCAGCGAGTTGCTTGCGCCATGTTGGTGTTTTCATCTCAATCAGCTCCCTTCGCGGGCCATGCTTCGACCCATTCTGAGGTAGCTTGTCCATCGGAAATGCTTTTTATCCAACAATGCCCATTTTATTATGGTTCGAGTTTCGCCAGCTCCGCCAGAAGCGCATCCTTGTCGAAATGCTCTCCGATAAACACCGCCACGTCGTGCACGTCCCCCTGGGGCGTGATCCGGATGAACTCCGTCTCGCGGTACGCGAACTGGAACAGGAATCGGCTGTTCGTATCCAAGAACGTCACGATGCCTTTCGCCCGATAGACGTTCTGCGGCAGCTGGTTCAGCAGCTCCTCGAAGTCGTAACTGTTTACCGCCCCGGCAAAATAATGCGTCAGCGTCATCACGTGCGCGTGCGATTCATGCGTATGGCCGTGCGCGTGCCCGTGCGCATGATCGTGGTCCTCATGGCTGCAGCCCGGACCGCACTCGTGGCCGCCCGGAGCAGCAGGATCCGATGCCGCGGAAGACGAGGAAGATGCGGCCGCGGCGGAACTTGCCACGGCGCTAGCCGTCTCCGAGCCGCCCGCCGGGTCGAAAATCGCGAGATCGATGACGCTGCGAACCGTCACCGTGAGCGGCGCGAACGCATTCAACTCCCGCACGAGCTGCTCAACTTCGACGAGCTCTTCCGGCGCAAGCTTATCCGCCTTGTTCACGATCAGATCGGTCGCGCAGCGAATCTGCTCCTGCATCAGCTTGAACGTGCGGCCGCCGCGCTTGCTGCGCGCAAGCAGCTCCGGTCCGTCCACTACCGTCGCGATCGTGCGCAGATCGATGCGCATCAAGAGCGCGGCTTCCGTCACGGCGTCGATAATTTCCATCGGATTCGCGGCGCCCGTCGATTCGATCAGCACCACGTCCGGCTCATGCTCCTCGATCAATTCCTTCAGCTCGAGGCTAAGATCGCTGCGGATCGTACAGCAAATGCAGCCGCCCAGCATTTCGGCCATCGGCACGTCGCCGTCTACGAACTGCCCGTCCAAATTGACGTCGCCGAGCTCGTTCATAATGATCGCGACTTTGATGTCCTGTGCTTTATAGTAATCGACAACCTGGTTAAGCAGGGTCGTTTTGCCGCTTCCCAGAAATCCGGACAGCAGATGCACGGCGACTGCGCGGCCGTCCTGCCGGATTGGTGATCGGGTTGGTTCTCCGCCTGACATGGTCATTCTCTTCTTCCTCTCTTGAATAAACTGGCACCATTATACCGTTCCCCGCCGGATTTTAACAGCATCGCCGAAAATGGTGTTAATTCCGGACCGAGCCGCATAAAGTTCATGAATGTGAACCTTGGAAGGAGGGTGTGGCCAACATGGAGCAACAAGCGATACCGGTGGTCGTCCTTAGCGGTTTTCTCGGCAGCGGCAAAACGACCCTGCTGCTAAGGCTGCTGCAGCAGGCCAAGTCGAACGGTCTGCGCGCATCCGTGCTCATGAACGAGATTGGCGCGGTAGACGTCGACGGCATGATGGTGAGCAGCGAATCGGCGTATCAGCTGTTGGAGCGCATTACGGAAGGCTGTCTCTGCTGCAGCAAGAAGAGCGAGCTCGCGCAGTGTCTGGAGCGGCTCGCGCTCATGCAGCCGGACGTTATTGTCATGGAGCTGACCGGCGTCGCGAATCCGGAGGAAATCGTGGAAGCGATGACCGAGCCGGCCATCATCGGCAAAGTCGCGCTGCACCGCATCGTCACGGTGCTCGATGCGGAGCATGCGCTTGATTATAACAGTATTTTCTCTTCGGACCGGGAGCTGATCCGCACGCTTCGCCGGCAAATCGAGGTCGCCGATATCATCGTCGCCAACAAATCCGACTTGATCTCGAACCGCACCGCCGACAAAGTCAAAGGCCTTGTTCAGGACCGCAACGCTTCCGCCTTGTTCGTCAGCGCGGTGCGCTGCGAGCTTGATGCCTCCATCATTCTGGAAGGCATTCCCGCGGCAGCCGACCGGCGGCAGCCCGTCATCTCCGGGACGCGGCCGTCTGCGACAAGCGTACGGGCGCCAGGCGCGGCGGCAAGCATTCCGCCTGCATCGCCACGGTCCAGCGGCGAACGCGCTGGCGGCACGGCAAACATCAGATCCGCCGCGCAGCCATCCGTACGCATGAACGCGGGCACGGCGGCGGGCAGCCGTCCGGCAGCCGCAAGCACGGCCGCTCCCGGTGCAGCCGCGAACCAAACCGCGGTCCCGGGCTCGTTCTCGCGTATCCGGACGGCCTCCATCTACACCGATCCGGCTGCAGGTATCACCCGCCGCCAGTTCGAAGCCTTCTTCGGCGGACGCGGCAACGGCTGCTTGCGCGCCAAAGGCTATATGCCCTACGGCAAGGACGGCGCCCTGATGTTGTTTCAGCTTGCGGGCAAACGGATCGAATGGTCACCCAGTACTTACGACGGCGCGCCGTATTTCGTCATGATCGGCATCGATCTGGACGAAACCAAGATCCGGCAGGAATGGGCCCGTCTCACGCGCAAATAAGCGTCACAACATAAGGAGCGTTGAACTGACAGAAGCCAGCCGCCGGCTGGCTTCTCTTCGTCATTGTCTGCTTGGTTACAACACGGAGCAAGCGTTTACGCCGCGCCAAAGAGGATTTTCAAGATAAACAAGGAACTAAATAAAGAACGACAATCAACGCTAGCGCAGCGCGAAGGAAGGTAAGTAACGGACTCATGCAAGTCAAACTCGGTTATTTCTTGTTTTTCTATGTCTTCTTGTACATGGCCAATGCCGTCTACGGCACATTCATCCCGCTTTATTTTCAACACATCGGATTCACGCAAGCCCAGATTGGCACTTTACTCGGACTCGGCCCGCTGATCGCCATTCTCGCACAACCGGTCTGGGGGCTATTCAGCGACCGCGCCAAGACCAAAAACAGCATTCTACTTCTGCTGATCGGCTGCAGCGGGCTCACCGTGATGTTCTATCCGCTGTCCGACCAATTCTTCTATCTGCTCATTTGCATCTGCATCTTCACGTTCTTCCAATCTTCCATATTCGCGATTGGCGATGCGGTCACGCTGGAGACGCTGGACAAGCGGGGCAGAGGGAATTTCAGCCTGATTCGGATGGGGGGAACATTCGGTTTCGCCATCATGTCGATCATCTTCGGGCTCCTCGCCAAGAAGCACATCGATCTCCTGTTCGTCGTGTACGCGTTTCTGCTCGCGATCACTTTGCTGCTCGTACTGCGGTTTCCCGCCATCGAAGGCCATCAAGCGCGGAATCGCAAAATGTCCGTCTGGGTGCTGTTCCGCAACCGGAAGCTGATGATGTACATCGGCGCGAATTTCGTTTTCAATATCACGCTCGGTTATTATTATGCCTTCTTCCCGCTCTACTTCAAGGAAATGGGAGGAGACAGCGCGTGGCTGGGCTGGTCGATGCTCATCTCGTCCCTGAGCGAAGTGCCCTTCCTGCTGCTGTCGCATCACCTCTTCAGACGCGTTCAAACCTGGCATATCCTGCTCGGTGCCGGGGCGGCCGCAGCGCTTCGGTGGTTTCTGTTCTCGCAGATTCACAGTGCCGCTTGGCTGCTGCCCGCCCAGGCGCTGCATGGCTTGATCTTTATCGTCCTATCGGTGACGCTGGCCAACGTCATCAACAAAGAAGTCCCGAACGAGCTGAAGGCCAGCGGCCAGACGTTAAACGGACTATTGACCATGGGCGTCGCCCGCGTGATCGGGAGCTTGGCCGGCGGGGTCGCCAGCGAATGGTTCGGCATGCGCAACATGTTCTTCTATAATTCCGTGCTTACCTTGGTATGCGTCGTGATCTTCGCGATCGTCTTCAAGCTCCAGCAAAACAAAGAAACGGCGGTTTTGCATGCGTAGGCATGCCGATCAATGAACCAAAGAACCTCCAAGTCCGCGCGGACCTGGAGGTTCTTTGCTTTGAGCTTAGCTCTTCAGACGGGCAAAAAGCACATACGAGTAAACGACCGGAATGAGCGAAGCGACGACAATAGCGGCGATGAACACGGCGACCGAAGCACTGCCGTCGAAGAAAGCCGCGATTAGCGCAATCAACCCGCCGAGCATCATCACCGGGCCGCCGAAGCGATGAGTCTTGCGCCACACTTCTTCATTGGCCAGCGTCCAAGGCGTACGAATACCGAACATGTAATTGGGCCGGACCTGCGTCATGTAATTGCCCATGACAGCGAACAGCAGGCCGACGGCGATCAGAATGATTTTCCGAATATCGATGTGATACCCCAGATTGTAGGCGACCATCATCCATCCCGCCGCCGCAAGCAGCAGTGCGGCGCCGAAACGGCTGATCTCGAATGCCGTCGTAAAGCTGGCGAAGTTCGCCCGCTTCGGGTCCAGGCTGCGCCGGATGCGCATCAGCAGCGGCACGAAGCCGAGCAGCGCCAATACGAGAATCGCCGTGTTCTTGCCCATCGTGCCATTCACTTCATTATTCGCGCCGAAATGCGTCGCCATTGTCTCCGGCAGTTGATCGTATAACAGCAAGGCGCCGATCGCGGGAGATAAGGCGAGCAAGAGATAGAGGATTTCGCGTTTATTGTTCATCGTCATGCGCCTTCCCTTCTTTACCGAGAATCTGAAACATCCAGCCGATCACGTCTTCGACGACCGTCGTATGCAGCGAGTAGATCATACTCTGCCCCTGCCGTTCATCCAGTACGAGCCCCGCCTGCTTCAGCAGATTGAGGTGATGGGAAATGCTAGGCTTGCTTATGTGAAAATGATCCGCGATTTCCCCGGCGCTCCTACTCCGTTCCCGCAGCAGCCGTAAAATTTCCCGCCTCGTCGGATCGGCCAGCGCTTTGAATGCGTCATTCATTGCTTCACCCCTCCAGATATTTAGAACATTATCTAAATATCTAATTAAATCTTATACCTGACTGAAGTTCCTGTCAACGCGCGTCTCTCCCCTTTCCCAGGCATCTGCAGGCGATAACGAACTCCCCTACTCCTCCATCCCGGCAGGCATCACCCCAACGATGCAAAAAAAGAACCGCCGCGAACCAGCAATGGCTGCGGCAGTTCTTCAAGCGATCCTTTAAAATCTGAAATACGCCTTCGCGTTGTTATAGCTGACGCCCTGCACGATCTCCCGCAGCAGCTCCGAATCGTTCGGCGCTTCGCCTTGCTCGACCCACTCGCCGAGCAGATTGCAGAAGATGCGGCGGAAATATTCATGCCGCGTGTACGACAGGAAGCTGCGGGAATCCGTCAGCATGCCGACGAAACGAGGCAGCAGACCCATGTTGCCCAGCGATTTCAGCTGCGCCAGCATGCCGTCCTTCGTATCGTTGAACCACCATGCGGCGCCGAGTTGGATTTTGCCCGGAATGCCCCCGCCTTGGAAGCTGCCGATCAGCGCCGCGAGCACATCGTTATCCGTCGGATTGAGCGAATAGACGATCGTCCGCGGCAGCTGGTCGTCCGCATCCAGCCGGTCCAACAGCCGCACGAGCGGCACGGCCACCGGACTGTCGCCGATGGAATCGAAACCGGTATCTACCCCGAGCGAGGCCAAACGGCGCGCATTATTGCTTCGGTGCGCATTGATATGGTACTGCATCGACCAGCCCAGCTCCGCGTAGAGCCGTCCGAGGAACAGCAGCGTGTACGTCTTGTATTTCTTCTCTTCTTCCAGCGTCACGCCTTCGCCGAGCAGCGCCTTCTCATAGATAAGCGCCGCTTCCTCGTGCGTCGTCTCGGCCCAAGGCACGTAATCCAGCGCGTGGTCGGATACCCGCCCCCCGACGGCATGGAAGAATCTCGCCCGCGCATCCAGCGCATGCAGCAAATCATCGTAGCTCGCCAGCTTGCGTCCCGCCGACTCGCCTAGCTTCTCCAGGTAGCCCAGATACGCGGGGCGGTTGATTTCAAGCGCCTTGTCCGGGCGGAAGGAAGGCAGCACGCGGAAGCCGAGCTGCGACTCCTGCGCCGCGAGCAGCTGATGATGCTCCAGCGAATCCGCGGGATCGTCCGTCGTGCACACGACTTCCACGCCCGCGCCGCGGATGAAGTCTTGAACGGCGAAGCCGCCGCCTTGCAGCTTGGCGTTCGCTTTCTCCCAGATGACCGGCGCGTTCTGCTCGTTGATCAGCTCCTCGATGCCGAACAGCCGCCGCAGCTCCAGATGCGACCAGTGGTATAGCGGATTGCCGATCGTCATCGGCACGGTGCGCGCATATGCCAGGAACCGGTCGTAGTCGCTGACGCCTTCCCCGCCGGTGATGTACTTCTCTTCGATGCCGTTCGCGCGCATCGCCCGCCATTTATAATGGTCGCCGTACAGCCAGACTTCCGTCAGGTTCGCGTAGGTTCGGTTCTCGTAAATCTCCTGCTGGCTCAGATGGCAGTGATAATCAATGATCGGCATATCGGCCGCGTACTCGCGGTACAACCGTTTGGCAGTCTCGTTATGCAGCATAAAATCGTCATTCATAAACGCTTTCATAATAGAACAGACACCGTCCTTTGCCTTAGAGTATACCTCCCCAGCATAACGCAACATTTGCGCGGAATCGCGGCCTTTCTTGCCGAAATCCGTTCCGTCTTCACTTATTTTGCGCTAAAATAGGGCTATATCGCGAGGTTATCCAGCAATTAAGACGACCCCGAATCCATCGGCGAACGGAGGAACGGACCATGAAGCTGCAGCCGGACCAGCCTTTCACATTCGGCGACGAAGAAGGCGATTTCTACATCCAACAGGTGCGTCGGACGAAGCCGTTCGGGCGGATGAACCATATTCACCATACGTACGAAATCTATTATTTGCTGTCGGGCGAGCGAGTGCATTTCATCGATCGGCGGACCGTGTCCCTGACGGCGGGCGATCTCGTTCTCGTCAACAAAGGCGTCGTCCACAATTCCTCCGAAATCGGTTCCCCGGAGCATGAGCGGATCGTCATTAATTTCAGCGACGGCTTCCTCGGGACAGGCCATCCGCTGCACGACCCGCTGCTGCTGGCGCCTTTCTCGCAGCAGGCCTGCTTGTATAAGCTGAGCTCCCAAGAACGCGTCTTCGCGGAACAGCTGCTTGGCAAAATGATCGCGGAAGCTGCCCAGCAGCGTCCCGGCCATGAAGTGTACCTGCGCTTGCTGCTCACGGAGCTGCTGCTGTTCGCCGCGCGGCATCCCGTGGACGAGCGGCCGGAATCGCCCGAACAGCAAAATTCGCTGCATCAGAAAATCACCGAGATCGCCGCGTTCATCGGCGGCAGCTACGAAACGAAGCTCACGCTGCCCGATCTGGCAAAGCGGTTCTTCGTCAGCCCGTATTACTTGAGCCGCTCCTTCAAGGCGGTGACCGGGTTCACGCTGATCGAGTACGTCAACCTGACCCGCGTGCGCGAGGCGCAGCGGCTGCTTCGGGAGACGGACCTCAAGATCATCGCCGTCGCCGAGCGGACGGGCTTCGAAAGCGCGGGGCATTTCGACCGCATGTTCAAGAAGCTGACAGGAACGACACCGCTGCTGTATCGCAAGCTGAACCGGATGTAGCGGGCGGGGTTCTGGTTATGGGCCTTATGTCAATTTACATGACATTGACATCCCATTCCCTCTAGTCAGCAGCCGCCGATTAGGCTATACTTCTTGCAACAGCTATCCCAGCGATGAAGCGAGGTGTATCGTAAAGTGAGTCCGCGTTTGCTTGTCGTCGTCAGCATCTTCTTTATCGGATACGGAATCGTCGATATTTTGTTCGTGAACTACGTGCTTGGCGTCGCGCTCCTGCTCGTCGGCGTTTGGATGAACGTCAGCGCCTACAAGAAGCGCAAAGCGCTTCGTCAGGCCAAGTCGCAATAGCCTTAAACAAAAGCGGGGATGGAAGCACGCCGAAAGCGTGCATCCATCCCCTTCTTCGATTGCCCATTTCCTTAATCGCACTGCTTCAACGCCTCGCAAACCTCTTCCAGCTTCAGTCCCCGCGACCCTTTCACGAGCAGGACATCATCCGGCTTCAACAGGCGGCGGCAGGCGGCAACGAGCTCTTCTTTGGCCGTAAAATGCTCCACTTCTCCTGTGAAATCCGAATCGCGGAGCGTATCCGATAGGATGCGGCTGAGATTGCCGATGGTATAGACGACATGGATTCGTGAAGGATCAATGCTTCTGGCCAGTTCTTCATGAAAGGCATGCTCGGCCTCGCCCAATTCCAGCATGTCGCCTAGAACCAATACCCTTCTCTGGAAACCGTCCAGATTCGAAACCGTCTCAATGGCTGCTTTCATCGAGACCGGACTCGCGTTCCAGGCATCGTTAATCATCAAGAATCCGCGCCGGGCGGCGATTCGTTCCATTCTCATCCCCGTGATTTCGGCATGAGCAAGTCCGGCTTGCATATCCTGCAGGGGGATTTGAAAACGGTCTGCCACGGCAATCGCAGCGAGTACATTCCAGACATTATGACCGCCCAGCAAAGGCACCGAAAATGCCTCGTTATGCTTGTTCATTGTTACTGTGAAGCCGGTTTGATGATGTTCAATGGTTAATGGAACGTAATCGTTGGTTGAAGCTTCCCCGAAGCGAATAACGTCTAGCGTCGCTGGCAGGTTTCTCTCCGCGAGCGCTTGCGCGAGTAACGGCTCATCCCCATGAATAATCAGCGCACCGGCAGGATGCAAGCCCTCCAGAATTTCCAGCTTGGCTAGCGCAATGCCAGCCCTGGATCCCAGATTCGACAAGTGCGAGACGCCGATCATCGTGATGACGCCCACGTCGGGTCTCGCGATCTCCGACAGCACCTTCATTTCGCCGGCATGACTCATGCCCATCTCCAGTACAACCACTTCTGTCGTTTCTTCAACGTCCAATAACGATAAAGGGAGTCCATACTCTCCATTTAGATTGCCGTGCGTTTTGTGAACGGTATAGTTCGTGCTTAATATCGAAGCGACCATATCTTTCACCGTCGTCTTCCCATTGCTTCCCGTTATCCCGATCACTTTGACGTTCAATTGGCTTCGGTAGGCTTGCGCAAGCCGTTGCAGCGCCTGCAAGGTGTCCTCTACGATGATGAGCGGCAGGTCTTCGGGGATCGGAACATGATCGGCTTGCCATAACGATGCCGCCGCGCCTTGCTCGAAGGCCTTTTTCACGTAACGATGACCATCATCGATCCTGACGATCGGAACGAACAAATTGCCGGCTTGCAGCGTTCTTGAGTCGATTGAAACGCCCTGAACGGTCTCCATTTCGGGAGCATCGCACATAGCGGTTAGCTCCATGACTTCCATCATGGACGCGATCTCATGAATGGTACGTTTGATCACACGATCCCTCCTTGGCTCCTCACTATAGTATGACATATTGCCCTGTAAAATTTCACCAAACCATCTAGTGGGGCATAGCGCCAAATAGCAACATCGGCGGCTTATCATCGCTTTAGTTAGCAACGACAAGCCGCCGAATAAGTTGCGTGATCGCTAGCCAGGCCAGCAATCCCGTCGGATCAGATTATTCCTCGCCCCATGCATCCAATCCGAGCAGTTTGCGCCCCAGCGGAGTCAATTCAGGCGGTCCTTCAAACGCGGTCTGCTCCCAATTGCGAGGATCTCCAGGGAAGGCGCTGTGACGTTGAGGCGCTTTGCGTTCCCGCCACATGTCCACGCGCTGCTGCCGCGACTCCTCGTTCCCCTCGGGATACATCGTAATGTATTGCGCATAACGAGGAATAGTATTCCGGTTATGCCCGTTTCCGTGCGCCAGCAGCACGTCCCAGATGACCAAGTCGCCGGCTTTGCCAGGAATGACTTCGACCTCGTAGCCCGTCAGATCCGGCACGCGCGGATTGCGATCGGCCGGCTGCCTCTGGAGATAGGCCTCCAAATCCCGGTAAATCGAGGGTACGCATTGAAAACCGCCCTGGTCCGGAGCCGTATCGGCCAAATAGAGCACGCCCTGCACGCGCCGCCCTTTGGGAATAGGAGAAGGAAGGTTGTTCGTATCCGTATCCCAGTGGATAAAGCTGTTATCGAGGTGCTTTTTATCCGCTTTCGCAGGCGGCTTCATATTGACCCGGTCGATGCTCACCCAGAGCTTCTGCTGATTCAGCAGCTGCGCGAAGGCGTCGTAGACGTCGGGCAGCTGACGGTTATCCCACATCGATTGGTGATGATACAATTCGACCATGCCGTCTCCGTTCATAACGCCTTGAGGCGGATTGTACCAGTTATCGGGATCGGATCGATCCTGCCCGAGACAAGACCAAATCGCCTCGATCACCCGGTCGCAATTCTCTTTGGACACGATGCCTTCCAGCTTGACGTAGCCGTTCTGTTGGAAAAACTCCACCTGCTCCTTTGTAATCGCCGCCATCCTGTACGCCTCCCGAATTGGATTACGTTCACTGACTCCGAGCGTAAATCATTTTCCTCAATGCACTCGTCGGCTCTGGAGGGATTTCATATCCTTGGCCGCTATCCGCCCGATCGACGAGCAAGGCGGTTCGCCCGTCCTCGTTATCCACGTTCAACACGAATTCCTGCTGGGTGTGATCGGAATAGGAAATGCTCATCAGAAACACAACCCCGTAGTCCAAATCACCTTGCATGATTTTAGCTTTATCGATTGCGTGCTTGAAGGTCTTCAACTCTTCCACCTCTGTGATGACCTTCTGGTTGAACGGGGGATCGGACAATTCCTTGCATAGGTCCGCGCATACCAGCGTAATGGAAGTGATCGCTTGATCCTTCACAACCTCAGCCTTTGAACCGCAGCCCGCACTTCCCATTACGATGAATAGGATCGCCATGAGAAGCCATATTCTTCGGATCGCACTTCCTCCTCCTTTACAGCGCCGACGGCAAGCCATTCAAGCACATGGTGATACAATTCGTATGCTGCTGCAGCGCTTCGATCGTTTTCGGATGTGGCAGCGAATGGATGAGCGGATAGTCGATTTCGTCGTATGCTGGCCGTACCGGAAAAGCCAGCTTCTCTTCCGAGACCGAAAATTGCGCATCGATACCGATCTTATTGCCGCGTGCGTCCAGGCGTACCCATCTTCCTATGCTGGTTAGATAAACGGCATTTAGCGCATGAACGCAATGACCCGTATCCGGCGTATCTCCCAACGTAAGCCGTTGATAACAAAAGCCCGCGGGAATTCCTTTGCTCCTTAACAGAGCGCACAGCAAGTTTGATTTTGCGTAACAGATGCCTTCTTGATCGCGAAGCACTTCCGAAGCTTTACAGGTAATTCGAGTACTCCGTATATCCCACGAATGCGATATTCGATCACGAACATATTCATAAGCATGCTTAACGAAATCCGTTTCATCTAAGGATGCGGTATATAAGAGTGATGATAATTCTTGAATTGCAGGGTGACTGAAATCAACATGCTCGGTTTCCGCTACATAATCTTCCCAGACGTTCGATTCACATCGTATGGTCATCTCATCTCCCCTTTAGTCTGATTCGGCAGTTCCACCCAAGTTCATATTCTCATAACTCGTTCCTATTTGTCGAACCTAATAGTTAGCAGGTTTTCTTAACGAGGGGCAGAATACTATTTAAGAAATGAGGTGGTTTACATGCTTACGTCGATTAACGATCTTTTTGATAAGTTTCTTCACTCGCTGACCGGCGTGTGGATCGGTACGCATATCGAAATCGTCCGAACCTCTCAATACGAGATTGTTTTTGAAAGAAACCCATCTATCGATCCATTGTATCGGTCGGCACTCTATGCGATCCGTTTCGAGAACAACCAATTAAGAAAAACCTTAATCGGCCTTTGCGAATACTACGCAGCGACTGCTCGCAAATTGAGAAATACGGCAAACAAGCCTATATGCTGCCGGACAATATGCTTGCCCTTGAACCGCTGATAATCAAGCCTGACTATTTTGATTTTGATACGTGTACGGTGACGCCGGAAGAAGAAGGCGGCAAGATGGCCGGTATTTACTGGTCGGTCAAAGATCAATCGGATCATTTGATTGTTCTGCACGGGTGTCGAGGGGATCATTATTACTTTCCTCGTGTTAGGAAGGACTTGGTGGAGTTCTTTAGCTGATAGCGGAAGAAGCCTGACGATACTTCTATTGCTGAAAGGAATAACTTCACGAGTAACAGGGATGCCGCATCGGCATCCCTGTTTGTTCGTTCGACTGCTGCTAGCTGCTTCTATGATCCTTCTTCTATTCTTGCTATAGACTACGAGTTCAACTGCCGTTCCATCTCTCGCGGATGGCGCCGGATCAGTTCCTCCACCGCATCTCCGCGCCCCGTTTGGCGAAGCCGTTCGGCGTATTGAGGCAGGAAGCCTTTGGCATGATAAGGCCCGCCTTCTTTGATAACCGTCCATAGCGGATCGACGTCATGCGGCATCGTCGACATCATATCGTCATGCCACTCGTTCAACAGGTAGACGGCCTCGCGGCACAGGTCCGGCCTGTCCTTCGCGACATTATGCTGCTCATGCGGATCCTCGGCTAGATTGTACAGCATTTCCTTATCGAACAGATGATAGCCGTCGTGGTAGGTGCGGATATACAGCCAATCCCCGAAGCGTACGCTGCGCTGGCAGACATGGGCGCATTGCGAGACGACGAGATAATCCCGTCCGCTCTCCTCGCCGGTCTTCAACACGCTCGCGTAACTGTTTCCGTCCCAGCTCGGAGCCGGAACGCGGCCGAGCAGTTCGGCGACCGTCGGCGGAAGATCGAGATGATAATGCAGGCCGCGGTCGACGGTCCCCTGCTGCAGGCCCGGCCAGCGAATGATCATCGGAATGCGGCAGGTGCCCTGATCCGCCGTTCCGTGTTCGCCATAAATCCCCAGCTCGCCCATGTTCTCGCCGTGGTCCGCCGTGATGATGATGACCAGCTCCTCCATCACCCCTTTGCGCTCCAGCAGATCGAAAATGGCGCCGATATTCTCATCCATGAATCGGATACCGCAATCGTACCCGTCAATCATGGTGCGCAAGCCGTCCATGGAACGAATTTCCCCGGGATGGCGCGGATACTTCGGCGTCGTCTCGCTGTCGTACATGTTGATTTCGCTCGCGCTGTGAGGCCCTACTTTGCGCATATGTCCTTCCAATACATCCTCGGTGATCCAGGCCGGCAGCGGCTCGTTCTCGAACGGATTGCCGAAGGAAGCCGGAGCCCGGTACGGCGTATGCGGATCCCAATAGTTGACGTAGAGCATCCAATCGTCCCGCTCCGCGTTGCGCTCGATCCAATCCAGCACGACGGGCGTGACCGTCTCCCCCGATTCCATGCCGCCTTGCCCCGTATTATGGATTTCGTTGAAGCCCGCATAGAACGTCCATGCCGAATGCCGCTCGCCGAACGGGCTGATGAGCGACGTCTTCATGCCCGCCTGCCGGAAAAGCGCCGGGAAGCTCTCGGATGCCAGCCGGTCGCGGAACTGGCGCCCCGCTCCTTCGTGCCGGACGTCCGCAGCCGTTCCGCCGTGGCCCACGACGCCGTTGTGAATGCCGAACTGGCCGGTCATCATCGCCGTACGGGATGGAAAACAAGGCGCATCCGACGTGTAATAGTTGTCGAAGCGCACGCCTTCGGCCGCGATCCGGTCGATGTTCGGCGACGTGTTCCGGCCGTAGCCGTAGCAGCCTAGATGGTCGGGCCGCGTCGAATCCAAATCCAATAGTAATACTCTCATGCTCATCTGCTCCTTTACTGGTTAGAAACAAGAAGATTGCGAGGATCGGCGCGAGCCGTATGTCTTGAACGAATGGCAGCTTATCTTCACTACTGTAGCTGTATTATAGGTTTCGCCTTTGCCGGGAGTCACGTACATTTCGATTCCTTCTTGTACATTTCTATTCCTATCTTTCATTCGGCATTTAAAGCAGCGATTTACCATAGCTCCATATTATGATAGGATTTTATCAACTTTTTAACAGGGAGCGCGGTCGCATGATTCAGATCCTAAGTGTACATTTCGATCATTATATCCCCCATTGGCGCACGCAGCCGGAAGCAATCGGGTACAACGTCATGGTTCTCGTCACAGAAGGCAAAGTACGCTACCAGATCAACGGCGAAGACATCGTCGCGGAGCAAGGGGACTTTCTGTACATCCCGCAATCCACGCATCGCTGCGGCGAGAATCTGCCCGGCTCCCCGCATCAGAAATATACCGTCCTGTTCACCTTCGAGCCAGGCAGGAATACCGGCATCCCGTTTCTCGACCAACGGCGGTTCCTGCGGTTCCGGCTCGCGAACTTCCAATATGCCCAGCGGCGGTTCGAACGCCTCTACGAAGAAATGCGCGGCAGCGAAAGCTTCCGTTCCGTCATCTGTCTCGGCATCGCGCAGGAGCTCCTCGGCATTCTGTCACGCGAGCTGGAGAAACCGGAGATGACGCCGATCAAGATGCAATACGCTCAGATCGTGCGGCATTACGTGCTGGAGCACTACCGCGAGCCGATCGAGATCGAGCAGCTCGCCAGGCTGATCCATCGTTCGCCGAATTACACGACCGCCTTGTTCAAGGAAGTATTCGGCCATCCGCCTATCCGGTACATGCATCAACTGCGGGTGCTCGAGGCCTGCAATCTGCTGCTCAATTCCGACATGACCATCGCGGGCATCTCGCAATATTTGGGCTATTACGACTCCTCCTACTTCTTCCGGATCTTCAAGAAATACAGCGCCATGACCCCTGCGGAATTCGTCGCCCGCGGCCGTCAATCGGAGCTGAATCCGATTTTTTCATGACCTTCGGCTTTCCAGCGCTTCAGACCGAGGTTGGCTATGAATTTCTGTCGCGGCGGCAGTTTCCGGGCGTTAACCGCCTGGGAGTGGATTAGCGGAAAAATCAAAAAGGCAGCCTCCGTTAGGAGACTGCCCCTCTTACCCGTTCATGCTGTTTACCGTCAACCACGCGCCATCGCAATCAGGATACGCCGCCCTGTTCCATCTTCACTCAATTCAACACCCGCAGCATCTGCACGACCGGGCGGCCGTCGCCGCTCAGTCTGATTTCGCGGCTCCGCAGCTGCGAGGAGCCGTCCCCGTCCAGGAAAATCCCGCCTGTGAGCTGGCCCGCCCCGATCTGCTCGATGATCGCAAATCGGAAATCGGCCAGCGTCCCTCTCGTCGTGCTCACGATCAAGTACAAGCTGCCTGCGGTATCGTAGACGGCCGCCGAACGAAGCCGGTCGTCATCGATATTCGGCGAATGCTCCGCTTCGACTTGGCTGAGCCATGCCTCGTCCCGGTCGAGGCTCATGCTGATGCCCCCTTGCGCCCAAAAGTTCGAGCGGTCCGTGACGCGCAGATCCGCTGACCGGCTAACGGTCTGCACGCTCAGCTTATCCATCGTGCCGTCCCAGACGAGCGTCCCGCGGGCGTACTTCGCATTGACGTCGCCCGAACCGTAGGCGCCAGGCTCCGCATTGACGGGCATGTCGTCCACCTCCGCAATGCTGAGCAGCGACTCGTCGTAGAAGAACCCGCCATTCACGCCGTAATAGGGTCCGGCTGCGACATTGGCATGGATGGATTCCGGCCGTACATTGCCCGGACGCGTCTTCATATAATGCAGCTCCATGCCGTTCGCGGCGGTGGCTTTACCATATGCATAGTTATGGGGCATGTTCAATTCATCATCCTTCGGCTGGCCGCCGAAAGGACGGATGAGCAGGAACATTACGGCGCCCAGGACGAACACCAGGGCAAACCCGCCGCAAATGACAGGCAGCAGCAGCGATTTCCGCTCCGCAATCGGCGGCTTGTGTTCCGCGTGCTCCATCCCCTCTACGTCCGCGTTGTTCACGGCGTTTCCGACAGATGCCAGCACACCCCGGACGGATCAATCAGATGCACCTCGCGTTTGCCCCAGGGATAACGCGTCGGCTCCTTCGCCTTCATATTGTAGGCTCCGCCTTGCACCATCGCTTGAATGCGAGCCCACCAGCCGTCCAGATCGTCAACGGCCAGCTCTAGCATGAATTGATTTTGAAAAGCCTGATCATCAAAATTCTGCAGGTAAAATTCCTGTTCGCCGATCCGGAACACGCTGATCGACTCGTCGGCGTACCGTTTCTCAAAACCCAATTCTTCGAAAAAGCGCTGCGCGAGCGCATAATCCGCACCCGACGGCACGAAAGGCCTCAGTCGATGGACGTTCATATTATGCCTCCCGAGCAGGCCAGAGGCTTGCGAACCAGTCGTAAGCCAGCTTGCCTGAAATCATGTGATCGCCTTCAAAGCGGTCGTATGCGAGCAGCGATTCGGAATCAAGCAGGCCATAGATAGCCTGGAGTTGATCATAAGCCTCATCGACCGCGTGCAGCGGGAAGATCGGATCCTTCGTCCCCGCCTCGATCAGCAGCGGCCTTGGCGCGATCAAGCCGAGCACGTCGGGCATTTCCGCAAGCTGCGACAGGCCCGGAATAAAGTTATCGATGCAATGGAAGATGGACAAGATGCTCGCTTGGAACGTATTCGCGAACCCGCTGACGACGGTGGCCGCCAACCGTTCATCGATCGCCGCGGCGAACCCGGCTACCAGGCCTCCGCCCGAAATGCCCATGCAGCCGATCCGATCCGGCGCCGCATCCCCGCGCGCGAGCACGTAATCCACGCAGCGCAGCGTCTCGAACACGCGATGGCCGGCCATCGTCTGCCCCATCGCCAGCAGATTGGTGGACAATCGGTAACAAGAGTCCCCTTTATCCGCATCCGCCGCCAGCTTGCGGTCTCCGAATCCGAGCAGCTCGGGTACGATCGTCAGATGTCCGCGCCGAACGAGCTCGAGGGCGAAATTCCGCTGATACCCCGCTTCCCCGGTCTTGTCCGAGCCGTCCGGGTTCAAACCGACGAGGTCGCGGCTGCCGTAGCCATGTCCGTGAAGCGCAATGACCGCCCCGCGATTCCGATCGTATTCCTTCGGAATTAAGACATACACCGGCATCGTAAGCGGCCCGAACGTATGAATGCTTACGCGCTGCCGCGTATAACTGCCGCAGTCCACGGATTCGAGCAGCACAGGAGCCAGCTCCTGCCGCCCTTCGGGAACGCCGAGCAAGGCAACGAACCGCTCCCGCAGCCGTTCCTGCCAAGCTTTCCACTCTTCCGTTGTCCGGGCCTTGAAACTCTCGGCCGGCTTCACGCTGTCATATAGATGCTGAAGATACTGATCTGGATTCCACATTTTCTCGTTCCTCCCATGGGCTTCTTATGTACATGCCTATTCATCGTACTCCGAATCGCGTCCGGGACCTGCCGGCTCTGGATTCACCTAAGCGACCAAAAATTAAAAGCCAGTACCGATAAACCGCAGATCACCACGAAAGCGAATAATAGTTTAAACCCTATATTCATCTGCTCGTTATCTATGGCCGCCTTATGCGCTTCACTAATAGCAAAGTGGTTCGGAAGCCATTTCTTGTCGTATTTCTTATTTGCCTTGCTGTAGGACCACTCCCATTTGACCTGCTTCTTGCTGACGACGATTTCACCGATATTCGCATAATTCCAATTGTCGAAGTAGCCAACGAACAAAATGAGCAGGTCTTTGAATCGGGCAAAGTCGTCTAATAGAAACAGCGAATAGCGGTCCAAATTATTTCGTACAACGAAGCTTTTCTCAATTTGGCCGATTTGCCGTCCTTCGAAAAAGATCAGCAGATGCAGGTTATGCTTTTTGGAGACCTCGTATATTGCCAAGCTTTCCGTCATGAATCCCACTTCGTAATAGCTGAGCATCGCTTCCGATTGAACGTGCCGCAAGGCGCCGATCACGTTGTCGTTGCGATCCTTTACCAAGCAAGCCTCCTTGACTTGTTTGCTCCAGAGCCATTTTAACGGAATGGCATTTTGCAATCCTTTCAGAGGCTGGAACTGCGTGCGATACGCCAATTCTCCGTCTGCTTGCATCGTCGTTGAGAAGACGCGCGCAGTCACGGGCATTTGAATATGAGAGATAAGTTCTTCTTGTTCTCTGACTTCAATGATTTTACTTGTATTAGCCTTGATCTGATTCAACGTAATGATCATCTGTTTGCTCTCCTGAAAGATACTCAAGAACGAGTTTATTTCCTTCTATATTCGGAATAAGACGGATGGCATTCAACTTGACATAGACATGATCCTGATAATTGAATAAGCTGACGCCTTTATAGTACGAGTCTGCCGTATGGATAACGACGGGGTCTTGTTCCGGCAAGGCAAATGTATATTTATCCTCCGATTGGCTCAGATACGCATAGAACACCCTCGCCCTTAAATAATAGGCGTTATCCAAAATGACCAGCGGATACATCGGCTCGCCTTTCGCATTAGGATGAATATCAAAGGATGCTGATTCAATGCGATACGTAGTGGAGTTCATAATAATGTTGCGGAGCTGATTGAAGGTCACGGGCACTTTCAGTAAATGAAGACTTATCCCTTCCAGCAGCTCGATCAGCCTGGCGATCCCTAACAGGATAAATCCGCCAACGACGCTTGCAATAATAACCCCTAGATTCTCATCGGCAAAACCGAAAAATATGCCAATGATTAAGACTAGAACACCTACGATGAATAAAGCGACTTGCACAAGAATCATCCTCCCTTCCGAAATGTATGTTCAGCAAAGCATGCCTGTTCGGTGAAACGGTTCCGCTCATAAAATCGCTTGGCCCCGGCATTCGACTTGGCCACGCGCAGCAGAATCGTCTCCTGTCCCGGCACGCTGCTCATGCGGTTGATGCAACTGTTCAACAAAATCCTTCCAAACCCGCGGTTCTGATAGGCGGGATCGATGACCAAATCACGAATATGCGTGCCTGCGATCACATAAGCGCCGACTAGCCGACCTCCCAGCCAAAAGGATCGCACCTGTCCAGCCTGTTCCCGGCTATGCAGACGCTGCAGAAAGGATCCGGGCTGACTTCGGAACCCGTCCGTCGGCCAGCCGTTCGCTTCATTTAACGCCGCATACGCCCTCTCGAACAAATGAATGAACGATTCCAGCATCTCCGACGTGAATCCGCGCTCCACGAGTTCCGCTGCGGATGGAGCGTGCTCGGACAGTTCGGACGATTCGGACGGTTCGGACCGCTCGAGCTTCAGCTCGTAGCCCTCCATATCCGATGCAAACCCGAGTTCTCTCGCGAACGCGATGATTTCGCTGTTTCTGCCATAGACATTGAAGCAGATTTCTCTGGTCTCATCGGCATTATGCAAGTACGGACGCATTCGTTCCCGCATCGCTTCGCATAAGGAATCCGGATCACTGTACTTCCGAAAAGCAGCGTATGCGATCACGCACTCCGGATGTTCCGCCACACAGAATATACCATGGTTCAGCGCCGAATTCTCAAAAAAATCAATGGAGACCCGCTGACTGGCAAGCGCTTCTCTGACGAAGCTTTCGGCACCTGTTGAAATTAAGCCAATCAATGGCAAGATGTTCATATTGTCATCCACGAGCGCCTTTCACTCCTCGATCTTAATTCGCTGTTTGAAGCGAGAACGTTTCTTGCAAATCGTCGCTCGGGAGCGCCTTTACCGAAATCGTATAGGTGTTGGACGTATCCTGCCGCATATGCTCCCATTGCGCCTTCGTAAAACATTCATTTTGCGACATGCCGCCGTACGCCGCTCCTTGCTCCAGCCCATTCAATCCGCCCTGCGACATCGTGGAAACTGTCGGCAAGAAGGAGGGGATCCCGTTCATGGCTACCTCGAATGAGGTAATCTCCCGCCTGTCCTTACCTGTATAGATGAAGCCTTCGCTGATTTCCACGGCATAGTCCGGTGCCTCACAGGGCTTAGCGGGATTTTGCCCATGCGAGATGAACGTCACTTGATCGTTCGGTTTATGGACAAGCTTGATACCGTACTCCCAATGAACGCCTTTCCCTTGCCACGCAATGGTGTTCGGATCATCAGAAGGAGCAGCCCCGCTGCATCCGGCCAAGCAAAGCGGCAACGCCAACATCGCTATTGGCATCAGCATTCTTATGTTCATCCTGTTCCTCCTCAACGGAAACGCTAACAATAAGACTATGAACAGGTGGAAAAAGTTGCGTTTTCAGCTCCTGCATCCTTTAGGCAAAATCGCAATTATACGCAAAAGAAAAGCAGCCGGCAATAGATGCCGACTGCTAATAGCGCTTATGGCTGCTCTACTTGATAGGCTGCCTTCAGATCCGCCAGCCCTTTGGCCGCCACTTCCTCCGCCGTCATGCCGCCAAAGTCGGTGATGAAGAGTTCCAGCGACAGGAAGCCGCGGTATCCGGAAGCGTACAGCTGCCGCGCGATGGCCGCCGTTGGCGCGACGCCTTCGCCCGGGAATACACGATCTGCGTCGGTAATGACTGCCTGCGGAGGATCCGCCGGATAGTCGTTCACGTGGAAGATCCCTATGCTGTCTCCGCTTACCTGCTTCAAATCCTCGACCGTGCTTCCGCCCGTGTACATATGAAACGGATCCAGGAGCAGCTTTGCGCCTTCGACGCCGCTTTCCCGCTTCACGGTGAGCGCTTCGTCCACCCGCGACAGCGTGCGCGCGCGTCCCCAGAATTCCAGGTACACATCGATACCGACGGTGCGCCCCAGTTCCGACAGGCGAGCAAAGTGGCGTCCCATATCGGCAAGCGATACATCCGCTACATCGCCGAAAGGCGGCGCTGCCACTGCGGCGCAGCCGAGCTCCGCCAGCATGCGCATCTCGCGTTCGGCTTGCGCGAAGCCTTCCTCGCGAACGGCTTCGTCACGGTCCGCCCACTTGAAGAACGCAATGGCGTTCGCCAGCGCGATGCCCGCGCGCTCCAAGCTTCCTCGCAATTCGCCGGTCGTGCCTCCAGCTTGGAGGTAAGCTTCAATATCGCCTACCCACAGCTCAATACCTTCATAACCGGCCTCTGCCGCGATGCGCACTTGTTCCAGCACGTTCAACTTGAACGGAAACAAGGTCGACGCATTGAGCGACGCTTTAAATGGGAACATGTTCATTCTCTCCTTCTCTGTAACTCTGTTACTTTGATCTTCTAGCAATCTATTATTCTAGCATTCTGTTTCTCTAGCATCCTATTCTCTGTTACTCTGATTCCTCAGGCAATCGGCGCCGCTTCGGCGAATGGGACCGGCAATGCCCGGCCTTCGTCGCTGCTCTGCAGCGCCAGCTCGATCAGTTGAATCGCCAGTCTTGCCTCTTCCGGCTTCACTTCCAATTCCGCTTGCCCGTTGATATGTTCCATCACGTTCCGGTAATAGTCCACATAGGAGCCCGCGATCGTCTCGATAACGCCTTCCACGTGCAAGCCGCCGACGGAAGCGTTGATTTTGCCCCACAGCTCCTTCGGCTCTTTGCCCCAATTGCGCACGGCCGATGGCTGCGTTCCTGCGATCAATGCCGCTTCCTGCGGATCGACGCCGTATTTCACGAACGATCCTTTCGTACCGTGCAAGGAATAACGAGGGAACGATTCCCGCACGAATTTGGACGACTTCAGACGCACCTTCAGCCCGCTGCCGTATTGGAGCGTCACGTCGAAGTAGTCATGCGCTTCGCCGCCGCGCTGCTTTCGGATATCGCCGGAAATCGTGGCAGGAATGCCGAACAGCTTGACCGCCTGATCCAGGAAATGAACGCCCAGATCATAAAACACGCCCGTTCCCGGCTCACTTCCTTCGCGCCAGTTGGTCGAACGCAGGACCGGCGCGAAGCCGTCCCAGTGGAACTCCGCTTCCTTCACTTCGCCCAGCAAATCCTGATCAAGGATTTCGCGCAGCGTCAGGAAATCGCCGTCGAAACGGCGGTTGTGATAGACCGTGAGCACTTTGCCTTGTTTCTTCGCGAGGGCGATGAGCTCGTCCGCTTCGGCGGAAGAAGGCGTGAACGGCTTCTCGACGACGACATGCTTGCCCGCAAGCAGCGCGTCTTTGACGAAGGCGTAGTGATCCGTGCTCGGCGTCGTCACCACGACCAGATCGATCGCGTCGTCCGCGTAGAGATCCCGTGCGTCCCGCACGACTTCCACCCACGGATACCGCTCCTTGGATTTATCGCTTCTGCGTTCGACGACTTTGGTCAGCTCCAGGCCCGGAACCGACGTAATTATAGGCGCGTGGAAGGCGCTTCCCGCAAAGCCGTATCCGATTAGGCCGACTTTGATGGTTCCGCTCATTTTGCGACGACCCCCATTTTGCTTAAGTTATTGTAGCTGATGGCAATGCTCTCGAACGGCGAACGGCGGCAGGCATCCTGCTCGACCACGAGCCATTCCGTGCCGATCTCCTCGGCAACGGCAAGAATCGCTTCGAAATCGAGCACGCCTTCTCCGACTTCCGCGAAGAAGCGCTCGTCTCCCGGCTCCATATCCTTCACGTGCAGCAGCGGACAGCGCCCCTTCAGCTTGCGCAAGTAAGCCACGGGGTCAACGCCGCCTTTCTGCGCCCAATAGACGTCCAGCTCCAGCTTCACCAGCTGAGGATCGGTAGCGCCGAGCAAAATATCAAGCGCGGACTCGCCGTCGAACTGCTGGAACTCCCAGTCATGATTGTGGTAGAGGAATTGAATGCCCCGCTCGCGGCAGGCGGCGCCGACGCTATTGAACGTTTTGGCCGCTTCCAGCACAGCCTCGCGGGAATCGAACCGGTAGGACATCGCGACATAGCGCGCGCCGAACAGATTCAGATAATCGACCAGCTGATCCAGGCCGTTCGTAAGCTGATCCAGGCCGGTATGGCAGCCTACGACTTGAAGGCCGATCCGGTCGAAATGCGCTTTCATTTCTTCGATCGTCACGCCTTCCGGCGGCGGACCCGCTTCGACGGCTTGATAGCCGATTTCGGCAACCTTCGTATAGCTGCCCAGAAAATCCTGTTTCAGTTCCTCGCGAATCGTATAGGGCTGCAGTGCAATCGGAAATCTCATCGTTCTCTCAACCTTTCTGGAGTGGGATTGAGGCCGTGCTTGGCCTGTGCTTGCGATGTCGGCGAATGTCGTATTGCCGTTGCTAATACGAATGGCTAATGCTATTACGTTCAGTGGGCCGGAGCACCTGGAGCACCTGGAGCACCTGGAGCAACTGGAGCACCTGGCTAACGAATCGAATAAACCTTATTCGACCCAAATACCTCATTTCGGGTTTCTAACGAATCCTATGAGCGCTATCGCTAGCGATAACTCGCTTTTTCGCCTATTTCTTCGTGTTTTGATTCGCATAAGGCCGCTGAGATTCGTTAGATTGATTTTCCATGTCTATTCGACCAAATAAGAACGCTATGATTCGTTAGCCTCTGAATGCTGCATTCCCCGACCTTCGTCGGGCAACGCAAACCAATCAGCTGCCTATGCTTCCGAAGTAGCTGAATGCTGCATTTCCCGACCTTCGTCGGGAAACGCAAACCAATCGCCTGCCTATGCTTCCGAAGTAGCTGAATGCTGCATTTCCCGACCTTCGTCGGGAAACGCAAACCAATCAGCTTAATCCAACGCGTTATATTTCAAACCCAACGGCAGCGCTGCCGGTTGTTCGCAGCTCGCTTCGATCGGGATATGGCGGCCTTCTTGGGACGAGGCGAGAATGCCCAGCTGAATATCGAGCACGTGGCTGGCCAGCTCGCCGCTTGCGCGATGCTGTCTGCCCGAGCGGATCGCATACGCCATATCGGCGATGCCGACGCCGCGGCTGTTCTTCGCGAAATCATGCGAATACGGGAACGATTGCGTCTGTCCGTTCCGCTGCTGGAGCGTAATGGCCCCGTCGAACATATTCGGGTCCGGTACGTGCAGAATGCCTTCCGTCCCGTAAATTTCGAGGCGCGGCGTATAGCCGAAGCTTTCTTTGGCCGCCTGCAGGCTGGCCGTTGCGCCGTTCTCGAATTCGAGCATCGCCGTCACATGCAGCGGCGCGCCGATCGGAACCGTATCTCCGTATCTCGGCGAGAACGGATTGGTCACCGTATGCTCCGTGCGTACGTTGCCGGCCGAGCCGCTGACGCTTCTCACCGGACCGAGCAGATGGATGAAAGCGGTTAAATAATAAGGCGCCATATCGAACAGCGGGTCCCAGCCGAACTGCAAGAAGTTATCGAAGTTCGGACGCATCGCGTCGAACGAATTGCCCATCAGGATCAAGCCGCTCGCCGCATATGGCGTGCCGATCCAGCCGTCTTCGATGATTTTCCGGCTCGTTTGCAGCCCCGCGCCGAAGAACGTATCCGGCGCGCTGCCGACCCGAAGGCCCTTTTCCTTCGCCAGCGCCAGTACGCGATCCGCGTCCGCCCGATTCAATGCAAAAGGCTTCTCCGCATACACATGCTTGCCCGCCTGCAGGATTTGCAAGTTCACTTCCGTATGCGCCTGTGGCGCCGTTAAATTCACGACAAGTTCAATCTCGGGATCGGCCAGCAATTCCTCAGGCGTGCACGCTTTCGGAATCCCGAATTCCTCCGCCCGCTTCTTGGCCAGGTCGATCACCAGGTCCGCGACCGCGACAACTTCCAGGATGGCGAATGACTTGGTACAGTTCTCCAGATAAATACCACTGATCATGCCGCAACCAATAATGCCGATTTTCATCTTCTGCATGACACTCACCTTTCATCTGCGTACTCGTATAAACAATTCATCCTTAAGGCGCGGAATCCTTCCGTTTTATGAAAATTCATCCTTTCCGCACGGGATGCCCATCAACGTCCAGATGCCTAGCAGTCCCATCGGCAGCAAAGAAAAAGCCAGCCGCGGTGATTACCGACGACTGGCAGTTTTATCTTGCAAGATATCTTGATCCTTGTTTTACCGACTAGGCTCGCTTCATTCATTTAATCATAAGCCCAGACGCAATTCTCCGGCTTGCGATCTGGCAGGAACCCCAGGAAATTCGTTCCATGCAGCTGATGCATGTCCGTTCGGTCCTGATATTCGATTCGGCAGCACAAGCGCGGCTCGATCCACTGCGTTCGCTGGTCCTCTACAGTATGGAGCCTTTGCGCGATTGCCAGGAAAGTTTGTTTTTCTTCAGGCGTGATGCCTTTTTCTACGGTTCCTACCGGCTTGTTCGTCACCGTCCTGAAGTGAAGTCCCAAGACCAGCGCGAAAGGTTCTGTCCGATAGCCCAAAATAATCGTGTCGATGGTCTTGAAATGCTTGATTTTCAGCCAATCCGGCGATGTCTGATTCAAGCGATAGGCAGAATCCTTTCGTTTCGCGACAATGCCTTCCATGCCTTTCTCCTTCGTCATCGCGAACAGCGCCTTGCCCTTCCCGTCGACAAACATGGTTTTCGTGAGAACGGGCGAATCGCTCACGACATCGGTTAAACGTTCTTTTCGCTGCGTTAATGGTTCATGTAAATGCGCGCGATCCGTATAGAGAAGATCGAACACGACGAAAGTCGCCGGATGCGTACGGGCCGCTTGGGCGATTCTTGAAGCCAGGCTCAGCCTCCCGCGATACGCAAAATCGTCGAACACGGGCCGTCCCCCGCGCATGCAGATCCCTTCGCAATCCAAAATAGCCGTGTCGGCCTTGATCGCGGCTGCCGCCTCCTTCAATTCGGGAAACTTGGCTGTAACCAGCGCTCCGTAGCGGGTGTAGGCTTCGATGCGTTCGTTATGCTTATGAATGAGCATGCGCCAGCCGTCATACTTGGGCTCGAAGAGGTAGTCTTCATCGTCGAAGGCCTCCTTCCCCTCACTCACGATCATGGGCTTCCATGCAGAAAAGAGCATAGGATGGCATTCCTCCCCTATCCTCTATTGTCTCCGCAATGAATCGTTAGCAAACCGCGGGGAAAATGCAGATTAGCCCCAACCCTGCGTTCGATCCTATAAGAATGTTAAAGGGATAAAAAAAGACTACTTCTTGTGGAAAGAAGTAGTCTTGGCTTCTATGATTGGCTGACCAATTTCGTCAGCGTTACGCTCCAGTCAAGCTCGCTGTAATCGAGCTGCCAGCCGAGCTGATCCGCCACGAACCGCAGCGGCACCATGACGCGGCCGTCCTCGTTCAGCATGACCTTCGAGCCCATGGAGATCTTCGCGTCGTTAATCTCCATCGCGTTCCGTCCGACCCAGAATTTCATCTTGTACGTCCCGGCCCAGACGATCGTCGATCCGTCCGCTGCGTTCCACGCGACCTTCGCGCCGACACCCTCTGCGAGCGCGCGCAGCGGCACGTATACCATGCCCTTCCAGAGCATCGGCTTCGTGTCCATCTTGACCATGCGGCCGTTATTGTTCAGCATGGGATCGTTCACCTTCAGCTTCACCGTGTATAAACTCATCGGAACGACCGGCTTGTCCGCCGCGATAACCGTCGGCGCCGTCGGTTCGTTCGGCAAGGCGTCAGCGTTTACCAGGGCAGGTGTCATCAGTGATAGTGCGAGCAGGGGGAGGATCAACTTTTTCGTCTTCAAATTCGTCACGCTCCTTAGGATGGGTAGGTGAGGCAAACCGTTCCAGCTGATGCAGGGCCAAGCGAGGCGTATTTAAGCTCAACGAAGCGGAAGTCATGTCTAAGGTGCGGATTGATTCAAATCGCCTATTGGCATGGCGGAAAGTGGGTATGAAGGACTTGTTTGCCATGTACTTTGATGTTACCCAGGGGTAGCGTGACATGAATCAAAAGAAAGGGGGCCGGGTGCGATTTCCCGCGCGTTGAAGAACGCATGCACTTCTCCAGCGCCGGACAGGATGAATCCGAGCCTTGACATCGAATAGGAAAATCGGGGGTTTTCATCTTTCTTTGCGCGGGAAAAAACCGGCCCGTGGATGCTCCTCAGAAATACCGGCTGCCGGATGCATAACGCGACATCGATTAGGATTCGATCATTCCGGCTCAGGAGCAATAGGAAGGGAGATGGAGAATACGGTTCCCGTCGGACCCGTCTTCACGACTTCCATTCGTCCGCCATGATCATGGATAATCTTATGCGATATGGACAGTCCAAGCCCCGTGCCATGGCCCTTCGTCGTAAAGAACGGTTCGAAAATTTTATCTTTTGCCGCATCGGACATCCCTGTTCCCGTGTCGGATACCTCTATGTATACGAGCTTATCGATACCATAGACCTTTACGCCAATTCTCCCGAGATCCTCCATCGCATCGATTGAATTCTTGAATAAGTTTACGAGGACTTGTACGATTTTGTCTCTCTCGACGTTCACGGAGAAAGAATGTCCGGCATATTCGACATGGAGCTCGTGACCTTTCCGCTCGATTTCCGTCCCCATTATCGAGACTGCCCTTGCGATGCAAGCTTCGATCGCTTCCGTTTTCACTTGCGACAGATTCGGCTTGGAGAATTGCAAGAACTCGGAGGTGAGCTCGCTGACCCGCGTGATTTCATCCATGATCATGGGGTGATAGCGAACGATGTCCTTATATTCGTTCTGATAAGCCAATTGGAGGAAGCCTTTGATGGTTGTCAGCGGGTTCCGGATCTCATGGGCCATGCCAGCCGCGAGCTCCCCGATAACCTTTAGTTTATCGGCACGAAAGATATGTTCATCGCGATTAACCCAAATTTCTTTCTTTTGCATGAAAAGCTGATTTTCGACATCCTCGATCGTTTCGCTCGGCGCGCGTCCGTTCGAACAGGCATACGCATAAATAAGATCTAAATTGGGATAGTGAAGTATGATATCATCCACCGCTTGTATGGCGCGAACTTCAGGTGTCCGTTCATTGCCTATCTCCATCGCGATAGCGAATTCGCTCCCGCCGTAACGGCATACCAACGAAGAGCTGAAGCGGGTATCCAGCTCTCTGGCGATCTCTTTCAGACCCATGTTCGCCTGCTCATACCCATGTTGAAAATTAACAGACCTCAAATCCTGGCAGTTCAAGATGATGAAACAAATCTCGCTGCGCGCATTCATTCGGATGAGTTCTTTCCGAAATTCATGGTAGTTGAGCAGTCCCGTAAGTACGTCTTTTTTCAACAGCTCATTGTTCTTTTTCTCCAGCTTCTCTTTCTCTTGTTCATTGCTTTTTATTTTCCAGATCAGCGCGACGAATATAAGCGCGCTGGCGCTGTCGGAGAACGTAACTAGAATGGCGTAGTCATTGATCGGGGAATAAGAGAAACGTATCACACTGTAAAGGATCATAATAAAAAACGTGCTGATGATCGCACGTATTAAATTATCGCTGCGTATGAGTTGTCTTATAAGCAGCATCACATAGATCATTAAGCACCAATTAAGCTGGCTTAGCCAATGAAATAGGAGTAATGCGGCCATTTGCAAATAAATCGACTTGTGGCTGCTCTGCTTGGCGTTAAAGGCGAAGAACATCACGATCCCCGTCGCGACCATTATGAAGGCGTGGTCCGTCCGATCCAAATAGATAGACGAAAAAGAAATAATTACGATCATGAAGGGAAGCAGCATTTTATACAGGACCGTGTTCACCATAGCGATATCACCTTTATCTTCATATTCGCTTGTTCTCCGCAGCTTACAGCCCATTTCGATCAGCCAGCGACGCATCTTCCCCGCAGTCGGTTAACCGTGACCCGGTAAAGCTCCTTCATCGCTCGCTGCGAGGCTTCGGTGAAACACAGCGGCTCCAGATCGGCAATCGTCTTGAGAATGATTTCCACGTAGTTCCCGCCGGCCATATGCCAATCGTTTGCAATCTCAATAACCGTCTTGGCTTCGTCGTTGCCAAGACCGGCGATCACCGCCGCGATCGTGACGGCTTTCGTCAGCTCCGCGCCTTCATGCCCCGAGGTGCCGATCAATTCAAGATACGTATCCATGGATGTCTCCTCAAAATGTTCTGTGTACATTCACTCCTGTCCGTTACGCTCAACTAGACGGACGGGTATTGGCAATCCTATACATATGAATTATGCAATATAATCGCCTTCTCGTGAATGTACGTCAACCGGGCTGACGTATCTTGACAAACCATCTGCAATGCGCATTCGCGTATAAAAATAGAGCTGCCATTTTTCAATTGCGCAGCTCTTAATCTATTACGCCAGTCTTCTTTAGTTTCCTGTATGTATTTTCGGGAATTTCTGTAAAATTCTCGTCTTCTTCTTCGTTGAAGTAGGCCCTGACCGGGATAATCGAAGTATCGTAATGATCCACTTCGGCAGCGTTAAAGAATTTGTTGCGCTCGGCTTTGATAAACCGGGTATGTTCGTACTTGTTCATCAGCGTGGCTTTTTCGAATAGCGGCGCTTTGAGAGTATCCAATACGACACCGCCCGGCCCAAGTAACTGCACCACTTTACCGCCGTCAAGAAGCACCAATTCAAGCAGCCGATCGTTATACGTCATGGGGATTGCTTGGCCCTTTGGCGTCATCTGTGCCATATTGTCCCCCCTATTTCCAAGGCCGCGTCCGAATGCCTGTCGTTGTTTGTAAAGTTTTCAGGGTTTGCATCACGATTTACCTCTCTCAACGGGCTTGTCCTTCTTGAGCCACCACATGCCGGATTGCATTAACGAGTTCTGCCGCAGCTCTTCCCGCGTTGCGAAGGCCAGGTGCACCCCAAGGCCGAGTATAAAGACGCCCCATCCGCAAATCGCGATCCAGTGTACCTCCCACATCACAATGATCCAGGCCATCGTACCAAGCAAGCAAAGAGCTCCGGCGAATACCAGGACGCTCTCCCACGGGCGTACCTTTGCAAACTCGAAGTTAAAGCTCCATTGGCGTCGGATCAACAGCGTTGCCAGCCATATGGACAACAGCCCCGACATCGCATCGACGATATAGTTCTTCCAGAAGTGAGCATGCAGCTGCTGGACATTGAAGTAGCCGCCCGGCCACCCAAAGACGATTGCACCGGCGAGGAGCTGATAAACCACGTAGCCGAGGATGGCAATAAACAACGCCCAGGTCAATCTGATGCTCATCCGTTTGACCAGGAAGAACAATGTCAATAGCAGCCAAGCAAGCGGCTCGAGTGCGGCAAATCCGAAGCCCTTGTACAGGAATAGCGTGACGATGCTGATGATCACATTCGCCCTCGTGACCGACCACAGATGTTTTCGGAAATTCAAGCGGAACAGGCTGAGCATAATCGCATACGTGCCTAATCCCCCAATGGCGTTCGTTACTATAAAGATAAACTCGTTTCCTTGAAAATCCATCACCTTGCTTCCCTCCGCGCATAAAAAAAACCAATCAACAAAAACCGCCCGCCAGCGCTTGCGCCGGCGTGGTTCATGTTCATTGGTTTCGATTAAGCATTTGTTGTGGCCTATTCAATCACCTTAACATATAGTCGGGTATTCATTCCGCATTAATCTGGCTTCATGACTTTCCCGTTTACTATTAAATTTTCCAGGTCCCCGTCCAAAATGATTGTCGTGAACGAGAATCGGTTATCGATATCTATTTTGAAATGCATCGCTAGAATTTGCAAATCGCAGATCGTGCTTAATATCTTTGCCGCGATCACTCGGGAATCATCACGTACCGAATCGTAGTACTGATCTTCCTGCTTGCATTCCGAAACGAATCGAAACAGCCTCAACGATAGTCCGGAATATTCCATCTTCATCTTGACGAAGATCACATCGTCTACGATACGAACCTTCGTGGACAGCGGACCTCGCCCCGATATTTCTTTCCTGCCCCTGTTGAAAGTGCGCTCCAAGTACAACTCCGTTTCCCTCAAATCCAACGGTTGCAGTCACCTCTATGCGTAATCGATTTCGGTCACGACATTCATTATATTCCGCGCCATCAGGCCTGTCACTAGACACTATGTAACATCGTCGTCCGGCAAGATCATCGTTGGTACGGAAATTCCTTTCGTCTGGTAACGCGTGACAAGGAGAAATTATATACCCGCGATTTGGACTTTACAAGTCTTTTTCGCAAGGAATATATGGATGTTAGCTCTGCCGGCGATAAGCAGCGCGATCAAACCGAGGCCTACCCTCTCACAAACTGCTCAATACGATTTTTTATGGAATCGCGAACTTCACGGAATTTTGCAGTGATTTCTTCTTCTGTGCCTGTTGCTTTAGCTGGATCTTCAAAGCCCCAGTGCCATCTTTCTGCCTTTTCATTATGAACAACCGGGCAGTTATCATTTGCATGCCCGCAAAGTGTGATGATGTAATCCGCCTGCTTTAAAATTTCAGGATCAATGACGTCCGACGTGTGATTTGAAATATCGATGCCGGCTTCGTTCATTGTTTGAACTGCGCGTGGGTTTAAGCCATGAGCTTCAAGTCCTGCGCTTCTAACCTCATATTTATCACTGCCGAGCGCTTTTAAAAATCCATCGGCAATTTGGCTTCTGCAAGAGTTTCCTGTGCATAGAAAGTAAACGAGCGCCTTGTTGTTCATCTTTATTGGTCTCCCTTATCGTGAAATTGTTTAATTCGTACCACTGCTTCATTACGTTCTCTTTTGGTACCGAAAATGGCTTTAATCAGTACGGCTGCAGCGATTATAACAACCGCGAACACAGCGATTAAAATCCAAACGTTAATACTTGTCGAGTTGATTAACTGCAGCCATAGATATAGTCCAGTAAGCGTAATAAAGAGCGTCGGAACTGTCAGTATGACGCCTGTTTTAAAATAGTTACCCCATGTGATTTTGACGTCCTTACGCGACAGCACGTGCAGCCATAAAAGAGTTGCCAATGAACCAATCGGTGTTATCTTCGGACCCAAATCACTGCCGATTACATTCGCGTAAACAAGCGATTCTCGAATGGCGCCTTCAGTCGCCGTTCCTTTAATGGCGAGAGCATCTATCATAACCGTTGGCATATTGTTCATAATCGAAGACAATATCGCTGCAAGGAAACCCATTCCGATCGTGGAAATGAATAGTCCTTTGTCGGCTACGGCTTGAATTACACTCCCCAGCTCGTCGGTGAGACCAACGTTACGCAGCCCATATACAACAACATACATACCGATCGAAAAGATCACCACAGCCCATGGCGCCCCCTTTACGAGCTTCCATGTATGAATGGCTGGGCTGCGCCGCGCAGCAAGTATAAACCAAATCGCAACCACACCAGCAATGAATGAAACCGGAACATGGATGAACTGGCTGACCAGATACGCAACGAAAAGAACCCCTAAGATAATCCATGATAGTTGAAACATCTTCCGATCCTTAATGGCTTCGACAGGCTTTTTAAGTTGTTTCAAATCATAATTGCCAGGGATTCTCTTGCGGAAGAACAGGAATAAGACCAGAAGGCTTGCCAATAGGGAGAACATATTCGGAATGATCATCCGACTGGCGTATTCCACAAAGCCGATTCCAAAATAGTCTGCAGATACAATGTTGACGAGGTTACTGACCACTAGCGGCAGCGAAGTCGTATCTGCAATAAAACCACTCGCCATGATGAACGGCATAATCATCCGTTGGTCAAATTTAAGCGCGCGTACCATCGCAAGTACAATCGGCGTCAAGATAAGCGCAGCACCGTCATTAGCAAAAAACGCTGCTACGGCTGCGCCGAGGAGCACAACGTAAACAAACATCAACTTACCATTGCCTCTCGCAAGTCGTGCCATATGCAATGCAGCCCATTCAAAGAAACCAATCTCATCTAAAACAAGTGAAATCAATATGATGGCCACAAATGCAAGCGTTGCATTCCACACGATACCGGTGACCGTGCCGACGTCGGCGAAATCCACAACGCCGACAATCAAAGCAAGAATGGCACCGCCGCTTGCTGACCAGCCGATATTAAGCCCCTTTGGCTGCCAAATTACAAATGTTAAAGTGATTAGAAAAATAAGAAACGCTATTATCGTCATGTTGATCCCCTAAATTACAGAATTCTTGGAAGGTCCGCGGTTTGCGCCTTTCTAATTAGCAGCATTTATTTGTTATCCGCATATCTGTCAGCTCCACTTTTTGAGGAGCAGGTGTAACACAACAAACGTCTTGTTGGGTACTTACGTGATCTTCCGCCGCTTCAAATTCACTATCCTCTTTGGTGTAAAAAACTTCCCATGGATTGCCTTCCGGGTCCGATACCCAAATTTTATCCTGGACGGCATAGCAACACGTTGTATGCATTTCATCGAAAGAAACCAGCCCAGCTTCTTGCAAACGTGCTTTTGTTGCCAACACCTCTTCAGTGTTTTGTACTTGGAATCCAAAATGATTTAAAACACCTCGATTATCATATGGACGAACGTTTAACGAAAAATGCAAGGCAGGATTATCAAGCTCAAACTTGGCATAGTTTTCTTTCACTTTAGCCGGCTCTGCATGAAATAGCTTTTTATAAAACTCAAGAGATTGTTCCAAGCCTTTTACATTAATGGCCACGTGCATTTTCATCTATAACACTCCTTAAATCAATTTTTTTTGATTATAAGACCAAAAAAATTAGCAACAAGAATCCGCGTCTCTAGGTCTAAAAATACAGCACAACTGCTCTGAAAGCAGTGCACCGATCTCTGTGGAGTTTAACTCATAATAACTCCAAGTGCCTTTTGTTTCTTTTGTTATAAGCCCTGCATCCAATAATATTTTCAAATGGTACGAAAGCTTAGATTGCGGCATATCCACGATCTCCGTTAGATCGCAAACACATGTATTGCCACGCTGACAAAGCTCATACATGATTTGGAGACGCTTTTGGTCCGCCAACGCTTTAAATTTCCGTTCATATGCTTCGAATGAAACAGCTGATGCTGTTGTACCATTAACCGGTATTTCCTTCTTCACCTTAATCACCTACTTTATGAAGTAACGACGCAGCATTAACCAACTTTTCAAAAACATATGAATTCAAGTACATTATATATTAGCCTTCTACATTAATCAATTTTTTTTGATTTAAATATTTGATATGAAATTAGCGCGGCCTGGAATTGTTCTTATACCCTTATTGTGAAGAAACGTTTACCTGCACGTTACCCAACCAAAAAAAGAAAGAGGCTGCCCGCGAGTTCACTGAACTCACGAGAAGCCTCTGATTTACTGCCGTTGTTACCCTTCAGTTCCCCTCAGGGTATCTCGGGCACCTCAACCCCTTGTAAATCAAGAAGTTTGGGCGCTTCTTACATCATGCCGCCCATGCCGCCCATTCCGCCCATGCCGCCCATATCAGGCATGCCTGGTTTGTTCGCCTCAGGCTTGTCGGCTACGACAGCCTCAGTCGTCAGGAACATTGCCGCAACGGAAGCAGCGTTTTGCAGAGCGGAACGCGTTACTTTCGCAGGGTCAACGATACCTGCTTCGAACATGTTCACCCATTCGCCGGAAGCTGCATTGTAGCCTACGCCGATGGCTTCTTTTTTCAGACGCTCAACGATAACGGAGCCTTCTTGGCCCGCGTTAGCCGCGATCGTGCGAACTGGTTCTTCCAACGCGCGAAGCACGATGTTTACGCCTGTTTTCTCGTCGCCAGTCGCGTTTACAGCCGCTACTGCCGCATATACGTTCACGAGTGCAGTACCGCCGCCGGATACGATGCCTTCTTCCACAGCAGCACGCGTGGAGTTCAATGCATCTTCGATGCGGAGCTTGCGCTCTTTCAATTCAGTTTCAGTCGCTGCGCCGACTTTGATAACCGCTACGCCGCCAGCCAGTTTAGCCAGACGCTCTTGCAGCTTCTCGCGGTCGAAGTCGGAAGTCGTTTCTTCAAGTTGCGCGCGGATTTGGTTGATGCGAACGTCGATATCGGATTTCACGCCGGCACCGTCGACAACGATCGTGTTTTCTTTCGTTACGCGGATTTGACGCGCGGAACCGAGTTGATCCACAGTCGTAGCTTTGAGCTCAAGGCCCAGCTCTTCCGTGATTACTTGGCCGCCAGTCAAAGCAGCGATATCGCCCAGCATCGCTTTGCGGCGGTCGCCGAAGCCCGGAGCTTTAACGGCTACGCAAGTGAACGTGCCGCGCAGACGGTTAACGAGCAGCGTAGCCAAAGCTTCGCCTTCTACGTCTTCCGCGATGATCAGCAATGTTTTGCCGGATTGAACGACTTTCTCCAGAACCGGAAGAATCTCTTGGATATTGGAGATCTTCTTGTCGGTGATCAGGATGAACGGATTGTCCAAAACAGCTTCCATTTTGTCCGTGTCCGTAATCATGTACGGGGAAAGGTATCCGCGGTCGAACTGCATGCCTTCAACCACTTCAAGCTCCGTTACGAAGCCTTTGGATTCTTCAACCGTGATAACGCCGTCGTTGCCGACTTTTTCCATAGCTTCAGCAATCAGCGAACCCACTTCTTCGTCAGCGGACGAGATGGAAGCGACTTGCGCGATCGATTGTTTGCCTTCGATTGGTTTCGCGATCACTTTCAGCTCTTCGATTGCTGCGCGAACAGCTTTCTCGATGCCTTTGCGGATAACCATCGGGTTAGCGCCTGCAGTTACGTTTTTCAGACCTTCGCGGATCATCGCTTGCGCAAGAACCGTAGCAGTCGTCGTTCCGTCGCCGGCAACGTCATTCGTTTTGGTCGCGACTTCTTTAACAAGCTGCGCGCCCATGTTTTCGAATGCGTCTTCCAGCTCGATTTCTTTCGCGATGGACACGCCGTCGTTCGTGATCAGCGGGCTGCCGAATTTCTTCTCCAGCACCACGTTGCGGCCTTTAGGACCGAGGGTAACTTTAACTGCGTTAGCCAGTGCGTCTACGCCGCGAAGCATTGCGCGACGAGCGTCTTCGCCGAATTTAATCTCTTTCGCCATCGTTGATAACCTCCTGGTATATGGGATTTAGGTATAGGCTTGCTTGCCATTTATGTGGAGCTCAAGCGCTGCGGCTTAGCCCAAAATTGCGTGGATGTCGCTTTCTTTCATAATCAAAAGCTCTTTGCCTTCGTACTTCACTTCGGTACCGGCATATTTGGAGAACAACACGCGGTCGCCTTCTTTGACTTCAAGCGCAATGCGAGCGCCGTCCTTAACCGCACCGCTGCCTACAGCGATTACTTTGCCTTCTTGCGGTTTTTCTTTCGCCGTGTCAGGCAGCAAAATGCCGCTTGCAGTCGTTTCTTCTTTCGCGATTGGTTCGATCAATACGCGTTCACCCAAAGGTCTGATCATGAAAATAGCCTCCTTTAAATAGTTGTGCTCAACTTGTTAGCACTCACACTCGTTAAGTGCTAATAACCATTTCTAATAATACCGATTTCCATGGTGGATTTCAAGTCTTTCAGAAGCGATTTCATAGGAAATTTACACGTCCCGCCAGACACTGGGTCAAACTTCCATCGGAATGTCACGTCCAAACCCAAGCCCGCCGCGCATCCAAAGGGCCCAGAGAAGAACGTGCAGCGGTAAAGACTACCTTCAGGCAAAAAGCAAAGCAAGCACGTCTAAAGTAAAGTATGTCCGCGCTAAAGGACGAAAAACAAGCGCCCTCAAACGTAAGTTCGAAGAAGGCCCAGCGGCAGGCACGCCACATCCGGATCCAGGGACGGATTCCCTAGGGGTAGTTCAACTAACCTCAGGCAAAAGTAAAGTAAGCACACCTTAAATAAAGTGTGTCCGCGCCAGCGGACGAAAACGAGCCCCCCTCAAACGTAAGTTCGAAGAAGGCCCAGCAGCAGGCACGCCACATCCGGGTACAGGGACGGAGTCCTTGGGGTCCCCCTTGAGAAAAGGGGGATTTAGGGGGTTGTGAAACGCTTTTGAATTGCAACTAACTTCAGGCAAAAAGCAAAGTAAGCACACCCAAAGTAAAGTGTGTCCGCGCCAGCGGACGAAAACAAGCCCCCCTCAAACGTAAGTTCGAAGAAGGCCCAGCAGCAAGCACGCCACATCCGGGTACAGGGACGGAGTCCTTGGGGTCCCCCTTGAGAAAAGGGGGATTTAGGGGGTTGTGAAACGCTTTTAGGGGTTGGGCGACAAGGGATGCTCTCTCTCTAACGAACCGTACACAGCTTAAATCAACAAAATAGCCGCCAAAAACAAGCTAAAGAATCCAACACGCCTTATTTATGCAAAACGACTCGCATGCAGGGTCAAAAGACCAAATAGCGCTGCTGGGATTCGTTAAAATGTGAAAAACCGTATTTAGGGGCAAATAGCGCCAACTAGATTCGTTAGCATCGGAAAGATGCGAATTCAAACCGACTAACGTCCAACTAACCTCAGGCAAAAAGCAAAGTAAGCACACCCAAAGTAAAGTGTGTCCGCGCCAGCGGACGAAAACGAGCCCCCCTCAAACGTAAGTTCGAAGAAGGCCCAGCAGCAGGCACGCCACATCCGGGTCCAGGGACGCAGTCCCTGGGGTCCCCCTTGAGAAAAGGGGGATTTAGGGGGTTGTGAAACGCTTTTGAAAAAGCTTTTGAACTGTAACTAACCTCAGGCAAAAGTAAAGTAAGCACACCCAAAGTAAAGTGTGTCCGCGCCAGCGGACGAAAACGAGCCCCCCTCAAACGTAAGTTCGAAGAAGGCCCAGCAGCAGGCACGCCACATCCGGGTCCAGGGACGGAGTCCCTGGGGTCCCCCTTAGGCAAGGGGGATTTAGGGGGTTGTGAAACGCTTTTGAATTTATATTTAAATTATTTAAATTAAATTAATATTTGATATTTATTATAAAGAAAATAAGCCTAACGCAGTTTACGCCCTTTCCCATGCGGAATACACAAAGGCGTCCCAAAAATCGGATCTTCGGTCACCTGGCATTCCATATCGAAGACGTCCCGAATGAACGGTTCGTTCACGATCGTTTCGGGTCTGCCCATCGCATGGATCTGGCCGTTCTTGACCGCAACGATATGATGCGCATAGCGGCAAGCCAGATTGATGTCGTGCAGCACCATCACGATGGTCCGGTTTTCCTTCTCGTTCAGCTCGAAGAGCAAATCCAAGATATCGATCTGATGCGTCATATCCAGGAAGGTCGTCGGCTCGTCAAGCAGCAAGGTCGGCGTATTCTGCGCCAGCGTCATGGCAATCCAAGCCCGCTGCCGCTGCCCGCCGGACAGCGAATCGACCGAATGGTCCGCCAGCTCCGCCATATGGGTCACTTCAAGCGCCCGCTTGACCGCCTTCTCGTCCTCGATCGACCATTGCTGCAGGAAGCTTTGATAAGGATACCGGCCCTGCTTCACTAGCTGGTGCACGGTCAGCCCTTCCGGAGCGATCGGCCCTTGGGGCAAGATGGCCAGCCGCTTGGCGACTTCCTTGCTCGACAGTTTGGCAATGTCGCTTCCTTCCAGCAGAATCGAGCCCTCCTGGGGCTTCAGCAACCGGGCAAGCGAACGCAGGATCGTTGATTTTCCGCAGCCGTTGCTGCCGATGAACACGGTGATTTCGCCTTTCGGAATCAAGAGGTCGAGGTTCGAAAAAACCGCGTTCTTGCCATAGGATAGCGTCAGATTATTCGCCTGTATGACGGACATGGGATTCACTCCTTCTAAGATCTGCGATGACGGTACAGCAAGTAGATGAAGAACGGTGCGCCGATCGCGGCCGTGAATACGCCTGCCGGAATGTCGAGCGGCAGGAACGCGATTCTCGCGACCAGATCGGACAACAACAGAATGAGCGAGCCGATCAGCGCGGATACCGGAATGACGCCGCCATAGGCAGGTCCCACCAGCTTGCGGGCGATATGCGGCGCCATGAGGCCGATAAAGTTGATCGCTCCTCCGATCGCCACCGCCGAGCCCGCCAGCGCCACGCTGACGAACAACAGTATCGTCCGTTTCGCCTGCAGCGAGCTTCCGACGCTCGTGGCCACTTCGTCTCCCAGCTCCTGCACGTTCAAGTGCCTCGCATAGATGATCGACACA
Source organism: Paenibacillus rhizovicinus (assembly GCF_010365285.1). Lineage (NCBI taxonomy): Bacteria > Bacillati > Bacillota > Bacilli > Caryophanales > Paenibacillaceae > Paenibacillus > Paenibacillus rhizovicinus. The sequence continues at coordinate 4,687,008 of NZ_CP048286.1, read as the reverse complement.
GGCAATAAGATGGAGAACCAAGGGAGAAGCGTCAGCACGTCCCGTTTCCACGACACGCCATAAATGCTCCCCGTCATGAACGTAAACGCTTTGACCGCTACCGCCGTCGGCGTGAAGGATGCCGTCAGAATCAGCATGTACGTCACGGCCGTTAACGCCGTGGCCATGCCGATGCCGATCAGCACCAACCGCAGCGGCGTGATTCCGCCTCGATAGGCAAACAGATACACCAGGATGGCCGCGGCGAACGCACCGCCGATCGACCAAAGCGGCATAAACCGGATGCTGAGTTCCGAGAAATACAGGATAAATACGATCGTACCCAGAGAGGCGCCGCCGGAAATGCCGATGACATCCGGGGAGGTCAACGGGTTGCGGACGATCCCTTGCAGCAAAGCGCCGGATACGGCGAGCGCCGCGCCTACCATGATTGCAATCACGACGCGGGGCAGACGCAAGGAGAAGATGATCATATGATTCGAGGCATCACCCGTGCCGAATAATGTACGAATCACTTCGATTGGGCTGATGTTCAGGCTGCCGAGCCCCGTGCAAATGATCATGGCGGCCAAATTGGCGGCAATAAGCAGCAGGACGACGATCAACGTTCTGCGATTGATTTGGAAGGAATGCTTCCGGCCTCTAAAAATTAACCAGTCGTTCATGCTAGGCGCGCACTCCTTTTCTGGCGATGTAGACGAAGAAAGGCACGCCGATAATGGCCGTCATCACGCCGACCGGCACTTCCTTGGGGAACGCGATAAACCGCGAGCCGATATCCGCGCCAAGCAGCAGGATGCCGCCAAGAATGGCGCAGTACGGAATGACCCAGCGATAATCAATGCCGACCAAGTAGCGCGTAACATGCGGAATGATAATGCCGACGAACGCGATCGGACCCGCGATGGAGACGGAACCGCCTGCCAGCAGGACGATGGAGATGCCTGCAGCAAGTTTGATTATCATCGTTTTCTGCCCCAGGCCCGTCGCGACGTCCTCGCCCAATCCAAGCAAATTCATATGCCGCGCCAGCACCCAGGCTCCGATGAGCCCAACGCCCATGTAGGGAGCGGCGGAATTGAAAATCCCCATGTCCCTCCCGGCAACGGATCCGACGAACCAGTAGAGCACCTGATCGAAGGTTTGCCCGCCCGTAAGCAGAATGCCGAGCGAGATCGACGAGAAGAAGGCCGTCATGGCCGCGCCGGCGAGCGTTACTTTAAGAGGGGTCAGCCCGTCGCTCCCGATCGATCCGAGCAGGTAGACGAGCAATGCCGTGAAAGCGGCGCCGGCAAAAGCAAGCGTTGCATAGGCGGACAGGCTGCCCGCGTCGAAAAACGCCGTACCGGCGACGATGAAGAATGCCGCGCCGGCGTTAATGCCGAACAAGCTTGGCGAAGCAAGCTGATTTCGCGTGATCCCTTGCATCAGCGTGCCGGCAACGGCGAGGCTTGCGCCTGCCAAGGCGGCGATCAGCGCCCGCGGCATCCTTGTCGTCCGAATGATGAGCTGGTCCTGGGAACCGTCGAAATGCATGTAGGATTGGACGATCGTATGCCAACTGATATCCGCCACGCCAAATACGACGCTGCATACGATACCGGCCAAGAAAACGAGCAGACCGATCAATAGACCCGCGACTTTTTGCGTGCGTGTTATAAGTAAGGATTTCATGCCAACCTCTTTCCGGTCTTCCATATCGACCCTTAGGAACGAATAAATTAGAACATTCGTTATTCTAGGCGATGTGAATCGGAGTGTCAATGATTTCGATTATCATTATCATTTAGGTTGACATCTGCATGAAATTGCTGGTATAGTTGCCTCTCAAGCAGGAGTGAGAATCATTATCATATCGGAGGGAATTTTCTTAAATGGTTGCCTTAGCAAGAAAGAAGTTGTCTTGGTCCGTCTTGTCCGTTCTCATCGTCTTGTCTGTCGTCATCTCCGGATGCGGTCAGTCAAACTCCGCCGACAATGCCAACAATGGAACTACCAATACCGGCAATGCCGCCAACACCGGCAACGCGAATAAAGCAGCAGCCGATTCGGCCGATGCCGCTGAACGCAAGATTACCCATGCCATGGGAGAAACCGTCATTAAAGGAACGCCCGCGCGAATCGTCGTTCTCACCAACGAAGGCACGGAAGCCTTGCTCGCGCTTGGCGTGAAGCCCGTAGGCGCCGTTAAATCGTGGACAGGCGATCCTTGGTACGCCCATATCGCGAAAGACATGGACGGCGTGACCGTCGTCGGCGAAGAAAGCCAGCCGAACCTCGAGCTGATCGCCAGCCTGAAGCCGGATCTGATTATCGGCAACAAGCTGCGCCAAGAGAAAGTATACGAGCAATTGAAGGCGATCGCGCCGACGATCTTCTCCGAAACGCTCCGCGGCGCATGGCAGTCGAACTTCACGCTCTATGCGGACGCAATCGGCAAAAAAGCCGAAGGCGAGAAAATCATCGCCGATTACGATGCGCGCACGGCGGATTTCAAAGCGAAGGCCGGAGACAAGCTGAATCAAAAAGTATCCGTCGTTCGTTTCATGGCAGGCAAAACGCGTATTTACTTGTCGGATACGTTCACGGGAATCGCCTTCTCCAAACTTGGCATCACGCGTCCGGATAGCCAGAACGGCTACAAGGATACGTTCGTAGAGGAAATCACGAAAGAACGTCTGCCGGAAGTCGATGCGGACAGGCTCTTCTACTTCACCTACGAAACGGGCGATGGCAAAGGGACGCAGATGGAAGAAGAGATGCTCAAGGATCCGCTTTGGAAGAGCCTTAACGTCGTCAAGAACAATAAGGCGATCAAAGTAGACGACGCGATATGGAACACGGCCGGCGGCGTAATCGCAGCCAACCTGATGCTAGACGAGCTGTACAAAATTTACGATATTAAAGCTTAATCGCATACAACAGCACTACGCCAGCGCGCGCCGATTCTCAATCGGCGCGCTGTTTTTTGCATCCGCGTTGCCTACAAAAAAATCCCTTCCAAGCCTGTCATGCTTGAAGGGGATTTATCTGGTTAAACCTCTTATCGTCGCTTGCTTACCTTCCGAACTCTTCTTCCCAAGCCTCGTCGGCCTGCAGCTGCTTCTTGTAGACCACGCTCGACAACAGTACGCTGATCTCATACAACAGGATGAGCGGCGCAGCCACCAGGGAATCCGAGATGAAATCCGGAGGCGTCACGACTACGCCGATGACAATAAGAACGAAATACGCCAGCTTCCGCATTTTCTTCAGCCGCTTCGGATTGAGAATCCGCAGCTTCGTCAGGAACATGATGACGATCGGCAGTTCGAAGAGCAGCGATATCGGAATCAGAATGTTAAACATGAACGAGAAGTATTGAATGACCCCATACGTTTCTTCCAGGTTCAAATGCTTCGCGACATCCGTCGTGAAATTGAACGCCATCGGGAACACCACATAGTAGGAGAAGGCGAGCCCGATCAGAAACATGAGGAGCACGAACGGAACGAATTTCAGCGTCGCCTTCTGCTCCTTCACGCCGAGCGCCGGCTTAACGAATGCCCACAGCTGGTAAGCCGCCGTCGGCAATGCGACGATGAGCGCGATCACAAGCGCGAACTTCATATACAGGCCGATGCCGTCCCACAGGGAGAAGGCGTTCAGCTTCATGCCTTTCACCGGTTCCTGGTTTACGATGTAGTTGTATACCGGATCCGCGAGAAACAGACCGATGATCATCCCGATGACCAGGAAGACGAGGGTAATGATTATTCTGCGCCGCAGCTCGCCGATATGGTCGAAGATCGACATCGGATTATCGCCGCGGGCCGATTCCTTGGCGTTGGCATTCTCTGTTGAAACAGCCACCGTAATAAGTCACCACTTTCCTGCGAATGAACGACTTGCGCCGTCCTTGAAGGCGTCAGGTGCGAACACGCGAATCAATTTCGGAATTTCTCCATTTTCATAAAAAAAGCGGGCCCCACTTACTCTGGGAGCCGCTTATTGTCGCCCTGATCTTCCGAACGGTTCACTTCCGTCCGTTTCGTTTCCCTGCGATCCTGTGGTTCGTCATCCATGATGTCTTTAGCTCCGGCCTTGAATTCCTTCAACGTGCGGCCGAAAGCGCGGCCTAGTTCCGGAAGCTTATTCGGTCCGAACAGCAGCAACGCGACAAGCGCGATCAGTAAAAAGCCCGTAACACCTATTCCACCCATCGTTCCATCCTCCTTCTTCTTGTGCTGGCATAAGAGAATCCGCTTCAAAAGCAGAAATTATTCGAGTTTCCTGCACATCCGGCAGCGCTCAGCGCTCATCCATAAGACTATCGCACATGCAGACCGCCGTATCCCATGGATACGATATCCGATCTCACGATCGTCTCGCCGGCAAGAATGCGCGGCAGAAGCACGTTGAACGACGTATAGGGATCATGCATGACGCAGCCCGGAAGTCCCATAATCGGCGTTCCGTCCAGATAGCCCATTAGCAGCATGGAGCCCGGAAGCATCGGCGTTCCGTAGCTGACGATTTGCGCGCCAGCATCGGCAATCGCCGCAGGCGTACGATCGTCGGGATCGACGGACATTCCGCCAGTTACGATTATCATATCATAGGACTGCTGCTGCAAATAGTGTATTTCCTTGACAATTGTTTGACGATCGTCCGGGGAAAATCGCTGCTCCGCCACTTCCGAGCCAAGCGCTTCCACGATGCGCCGCACGGCCGGACCGAATTTATCCTCGATCCGACCGGAGAATACTTCGCCGCCGGTCGTCAACAGTCCAATCCGGAACTTCCGCAGCGGCTTCAGCCCCAGCGGCCCTCGCCCTGCATGCCGCGAGCGATATTCATGGACAAGCTTAAGGGCCGCTTCGATCTTCGCTTCCGGCACGACTAGCGGAATGACGCGCGTTGCGGCAAGCTGGCCGCCGGGCATGACGACGGCATCCGTCCGCAGCGTCGCCAAGGCGATTTCGCCCAGCTCGTTAATGGCATGAACGACGGAAGGCTCGATGACGGCCAGCGCCGGAACATCCAGCCCCGACTTAACCGCAACCTTGCCCTCGTGAGGTTCCGTCAGCAGCAACCCGTCGTCCTGCAGCGCAAGCGCCAGCCGCCCCGCCGCGTCGTCTTCGTGAAGCTCGCCTTCGCCAAGCTCCAGAATATAGATATGCTCCTTGCCGATATCAAGGAGCTTCGGAATATCCGATTCCACGATCACATGGCCTTTCTTGAAGAGACGGCCTTTGAACTGCCCCGGAATGATTTGGGTCAAATCATGCGCCAGCACGAGGCCGACCGCTTCCCGCACAGGCACTTCGTTCAGCAGCGTGCCCTGCTTGCGCCCGCTCATTCCGCATGATCTCCCGTGCGTCCCGACAAAATACTAAGCGCATGCGGCAGCTGATCCATAATCGCCATCAAGTTCTCGTGCACGCCTTTCGGGCTGCCCGGCAGATTAATGATGAGCGAACGCCCGCGAATGCCGCATATTCCGCGGGAGAGCATCGCCCGTCGCGTCCGCTGCATGGCGCCGATACGCATCGCTTCCGCAAGACCGGGAACGAGACGATCGATCACCTTAAGCGTCGCTTCCGGCGTCAGATCCCTGGGGGCCAGTCCGGTTCCGCCAGTCGTAATGACGAGATCCGCTTGGTAATAGTCCGTCATTTCGATTAATGCCGCCATAATTTCATCCTGCTCGTCAGGCACGATCCGGTAGTCGACGATTTCGCCGCTGAGCTCTTCCTCGACCAGCTCGCGAATCACCTGCGCGCTCGTATCCTCACGTTCGCCGCGCGAGCCTTTGTCGCTGGCCGTAAGCAACGCTACTTTCCATTGCATTCGCTTCTCCCCCAATCGCTATTCATTCGTCTCATGCAGATACAGCATGAACGTTAAACGCCGTTAACGGTATAATCGCCGTTCTTGCCCCCGCTCTTGGAGGCCAGGTACGTCGGTCCGATAATCATGTCCTTCTGGAGTGCCTTGCACATATCGTATACGGTCAATGCCGCAGCGGATACGGCCGTCAAGGCTTCCATTTCCACGCCTGTTTTACCGGTCGTCTTCACTGTTCCTTCTATATAAAGTTCATTCTTTCCATTATCGCCGAAAACGAGATTCACGCCGGTAAGCGGAAGCGGATGGCACATCGGAATCCAGTTCGACGTATTCTTCGCCGCCATGATCCCGGCCACTTGAGCAACGGCCAGCACGTCGCCTTTGCCGATCTTTCCGGCCTTGATGCGCTGCAGCGTCTCTTCCGCCATCGTCACGCTTGTCCGCGCAACGGCAATTCGCGCCGTCACTTCCTTGTCCGACACGTCCACCATGCGTGCCCGGCCCTGATCGTTAAAATGGGTCAGATCCATCCGTTGCCACTCCCCAATATCCAAGTTCGGTAATGCCGCCGTCGACATAGACATCGTGGCCGTCCATTGGCACCGCATCCGCCTGCTGAGCCTCGTAGCCGAGGGCGATCCAGGCCGGCATTGCGGATCCGGCCAGCCTTGCGGATGCTGCAAGCCGTTCGTGAAACCGATCATAATACCCGCCGCCATAGCCGAGCCTGCCGCCTCCCCGATCGAAGGCCAATCCCGGCACGAACACGACGTCCGGAATAAAGGCGGCTTTGCAGCGCTTGGCCGTGACCGGATCCGGTTCCCGGATGCCGTACGCGCCGGGGGACAGCTCGTCCCACGCCTCAATCGCGTACAGTTCCATGGAACGGTCGCTGCGGATGCAGCGCGGGATGATGACCGACACCCCCGTGCGCCAGCACCATTCGATCAGCAGCGTCGTGTCCAGCTCCGACCGGAATGGCACGTAAACCATGACGCTGCGTATCGTCTCCCCTTGCCCGATCCGCCGCCGAAGCCATTCCACGGCCAGCTGGCAAACCGTATCCGACCAAGCCATGCGGTTCGCCTCAGGCAAAGCGTCGCGCTTCAGCGCCGCCGCCTTGCGAGCCGCTTGCTTCTCACCTGATCGATTCATCCCATTCCCCGCTTTGCTTCTTTGTTTACCGTCCCTGCTGTATCAGCCCATAGTTGTTATTTAGTTTACCACTGTTGCCCATATTTCGCCAACAAGCGCAAAATCGGAAAGCGCGGATTCGGGACGGAACATGGTCGCGCGCCGAACGGATTTCATGTAAACTGGTACAAAGGCATTTTTCTCAAAGTTGGAGGTTTCGAGTACATGCTTCTTCAAGTTTCCGATGTATCCAAAAGCTATGGCGTCAGCAGCGTGCTTTCGTCCGTCACCTTCCAGGTGCTGCCCCGCGAACGGGTCGGTCTGGTCGGCGTGAACGGCGCCGGCAAGTCGACGCTGCTCCGGATTATCGCAGGCGAGCTATCCGCGGATTCCGGCACCGTATATAAATCGAAAGAAACGACGATTGGCTACCTCGCGCAATCCAGCGGACTCCAGTCAGACAAGACGATCGAGGCGGAGATGAGGGCGGTGTTCGCCCATCTGACCGACGCGGAGCGCGAGCTCCGTTCGCTGGAGCAGCAGATCGCGGATCCGGCGCTGCACGGCGACGAGAAACAATACGAAGCCGTGCTGGGACGGTACGCCAAGCTGTCCGAATGGTTTAGAGCCGAAGGCGGCTTCGAGATGGACACCCGGATCCGGAGCGTCATCCACGGGATGGGCTTCGCGCAGTTTCCGCCGGAGACGATCATCTCCACGCTGAGCGGCGGACAGAAGACGCGCCTCGCGCTGGCTAGAATCCTGCTGCAAGCGCCAGACCTGCTTATGCTCGACGAGCCGACGAACTATCTCGACATCGAAACGCTGACTTGGCTGGAGGATTATCTCCGCGGCTACGAGGGCGGAATCCTCGTCGTCTCCCATGACCGTTACTTCCTGGATGCGGTCGTGAACACCATCGTTGAAATCGAGCGTCACAGCGCCAAACGTTATACGGGCAACTACAGCCGTTTCATTGAAATCAAAGCGGCCGAATATGAAGCACAGATGAAGCAGTTCGACAAGCAGCAGGAAGAAATCGCGAAGCTGGAAGATTTCGTGCAGCGCAATATCGTCCGCGCATCCACCACCAAACGCGCGCAGAGCCGCCGCAAGACGCTCGAGAAGATGGACCGTCTCGACAAACCGCTCGGCGATCTGAAGAAAGCGCATTTCTCGTTCGAAATCGAGCGCCAAAGCGGCAATGACGTGCTCGACGTCCGCGATTTATCGATTAAGTTTCCCGAGAAGAAAGCGCCGCTCTTCCGCGACGTGACGTTCCGATTAGAGCGCGGAGAGAATGTGGCGCTCATCGGGCCGAACGGGATCGGCAAATCGACGCTGCTTAAAGCGCTAGTGGGTCAGCAAACCTACGAAGAGGGCACGATCCGCTGGGGCACCAATGTGAAGATCGGCTACTACGATCAGGAACATACGGGACTGAACCATGCCAACACGGTGCTCGAAGAGCTGTGGAGCACGTATCCGCATATCGAAGAAGCAAGAATTCGGACGGTGCTCGGCAACTTCCTGTTCAGCGGCGACGACGTCAAGAAGCGGATCAGTACGCTGAGCGGCGGCGAACGCGCGCGCGTTTCGCTGTCGAAGCTGATGCTGGCGCATGCGAACATGCTCATTTTGGACGAACCGACGAACCATTTGGATCTCTACAGCAAGGAAGTTCTTGAGGGCGCGCTGATGGATTATGACGGAACGCTGCTGTTCATCTCCCATGACCGTTATTTCTTGAACAAAATGGCGGAGCGCATTGTCGAACTGAACCCGTTGGGGACGGAGCATTTCCTGGGAAATTATGACGAAATGATCCAGAAAAAGCGTGAAATCGAAGAGCTTCGGCTCGAAACGTTGTCAGCTCAGCAAGGAAAACAGAGCAAATCCTCGCCGGTTGCGGAAGCGGTGCCCGCATCCGCGTATGAAGCCGACAAACAAGCGAAGCGTGACGAACGAAACCGCCAGCGCAAACAGGAACAGCTGGAAAACGACATCGCGCGGCTGGAAGGCGAAATTTTGACGATGGAACAGCAATTGACCGATCCCGAGATTTACAACGATTATGTACGGGTCGGCACGATCCAGAGCGATATCGATACGCGCAAGGCACAGCTTCAAGAAGTCTACGAAGCTTGGGAAGAGCTGCTCGCCTAACGGCAGGCAGCGGGCGATCGTTTCGTAACCGACAAGATTTTCAACATGCTTCACTTCATTAATAGACAGCGTTAAGTATTCCGGATGGCATGGAGCCGTCCGGATTTTTTTGCACAGCCTCAACGGGCTTTGGCAAATAAGGTTCTTTCGGTACCTTGCCTGTGACTCCAATGGCTTAGCGAAGGATCTAATTTTCAGCGGACAAAAAGCCGCGTCCTCAATCAGGCCCGCGACAAGTTTACTTTTAGAGGATCCAGGGATCAACATCGGCGAGGATGTCGAACAATTTCGAACGCTCTTGCCGGAACACTTCGGATTTTCCCAACGTATTTATCCCCTCGACCGATTTCAAAATTTAAGGCGTGTACCAAAACTGTGCCCCCTATACGGTAGTAGGGACTTTGCAAAAAAAAAGACCCCGGGGGGGTCTTCTCTAATTAATTGTATACATTACCTGAACCGGACGCGGAGCAACTATCAACCTTATTAGTAATTCTAATCTGCATTTGTTTATTGGTATCAACACCATACCATTGATAAGAATAAGTTTGAGTTATATAGTCGTAAGGGATATTATGAGCTGCTCCGTATATAGTGTCACCAAAATCCCCTTTTTTCACAAGTGCGTACTCAATAATAGTATTTGCATTGCAAGCCCCATCCTGTTTTCCTAAAATACTAGGATTGGGATTTGTATTAGTAAATAACTCACCATAAAGATTATTATTCTGAAATTGAATTGTCCAACTATAATAATCTACACTTACTCCAGCGAATACGGATTGAGCAAAGAATAATGCGAGCATCATAGTTATTGGTGTGATTAAGAGTGCTTTTTTTAGTCGCTTTTTCATTGTTTTCACCGTTGACCTTTCATCAGTATTAGTTTAATTATTGAGCCGGAATCGATTGACCGATAACGATTTTCCAACTGCCATCTTCAGTAAGCGTCACAGGAAAGTCTAGAGTGATATTACCGTTATCATTTGTATAAACATCCAATGTCGCTGTAAAAGTCTTTTCGTCGATTTTGACGATTTTGTCAATGTTTTTGAGAAGAGATGTGTTTGATGCCATTAGCTCTCGATAGTCTGATTTGCGTGAACCTTCTTGCTCAGGCCCATATCTTGTGTCAATAGAGTACTTTACCGCATCCTCCGCATTCTTCGTCTCCAATGCGGCGAAATAATTTTTCACCGTTTGTTCAGCATCTTTTTCATCCAATTGCGATGCATTCGTTGAACTCGTGTGCACAAGGTATCCGGCTCCTCCACCAAGTACGATTACTGCAGCCAATGCGCCAGCCATTAAAAACTTTGTCTTGCGAGTTTTCATTCTGAACTTTCCCTTCTTCTGTAAATTTTTTAATAAATTACCTTTTAAGTAATAATTTATTATGTCATAATTTGTTAATTACCACATAGTCTATTAGTCCTACTTTAGTCAAAATTTAGATTTCAATAGGTACTTAATACTTCTGCTAACTATTACTTAGACGATTCCATTTACACATTTGTTCTAGTTAAATTACGCCTACAAGATTCCGCAACCCCCCGATGATACATGCTGTCTAATACCAAGCGCATTCTCCGGCGTCAGTTCAATCTATTGATGTCCGATAATATCGTTTGTTTGCAAAATAACCCTTCCGCATCGTTCGCATCGCGGGCCGAGCTTCAGAATCAGCCTTCCGGACAGGTATATCTATCGCCGTCGTATTTTTCGACCGTATTCAGGACGCTGACCGGTTATACCATGAAGGACTCATTACTTCGCTGTCGACTATATCAGAGACTATATCAGACGGCATTAGAACTTATGCATATGGGGAAGCCTATACTGGCCATCGTCTTCGAGAACGGATTTGCGATGGCACGCATAGCATCGGCAGCCTGTACAAGCCGCTCCGACAAGTTTCGTAAGATCGTTCATTCCATTAATAGACGGCGTTAAGTATGATGCCGTTAAGAATTCCGGGCAGCAGGATGCTGTCCGGTTTTTGCTGTCGGCGGAGTCCTTGCTGGCAGGGAAGGACTCTTGGCATGTGGCGCGAATTACTATACATCTCCGTCCCCTCTCAGTCCCCAATTATCGGCTACTTATCCGGGGCTCAGGCAGCGAACAACCCTGCCAAATCGGAGCAGGATGAGTCGGATGCCTGCTTACGTTTCCTGCTACGCTATTCGTGAAGGGAGGTCATCGGATGAACGCGCTCGAACATTTGAACGGCGCCTTAGACTACATCGAACAGCATCTGGAACAGGAATTGGATGATCGTGAAATCGCCAAACACGCCTACTGCTCCGTGTTTCATTTCAAGCGGATGTTCTCGTTCCTCGCAGGCATTACGCTGCAGGAATACATTCGTCGCAGACGTCTCACGCGTGCAGCGCTGGAACTGCAGAACAGCACTGTCAAAGTGATTGACATCGCTATGAAATACGGCTATTACTCGCCGGATGCATTTACGCGCGCTTTTCTAAGCTTGCATGGCATTACGCCAACTGAAGCGAGAACCGCCAAACGTTCGCTCACCGCTTATCCTCCGATGTCCTTTCGATTAACGATTGGAGGCAGTGAACCGATGAAAATTCGAATCGAACACAAGGAAGCCTTTCAAGTGATCGGGGTAAGCAACCGGGTAACGCCGATCGAGTCCGGCGAACATCCCGGCGTGGAACAAGTATGGCAAGCGCTCGATCATGATACGTATGCTGAGCTGAAGTCGCTTAACGACGCAGCGCCTTACGGCACCCTGCATGTGAACGTCGGGGAAGGCGTGCGCGCGAAGGACGATTACGACTATTACCTCGCTGTCGCTTCCAATCAGCCCTGCCCGGTTCGTTTCGTGCCATTCACCATACCGGCCACGACATGGGCCGTCTTCGAAATGACGGTTCCTTGGGAGAAAGAAAAATGGCATCGCATCTACGGCGAATGGTTTCCTTCCTCGGGGTATGAACAAATTGCCGGACCGACGTTTCAAGTCGGGCCCGACATCACGATCGGATTGGACAGACAGGTCGATTCCGGTGAACATGACATCGAATTATGGCTGCCTGTCGCCAAAGTCCGGTAACGGCGGCCGCCGCCGAAGACCGGCATTGTATCCTGCCTTCGTCGTAAACACCCGTTCCCGGCAATCTATCCCCCTTGTCCACAGATATATCCACAGCAGTGGATGAATTGTGCGGCAATTCTGGCACCTGTCATGTCGAAAAACATGAATAAATTTACCGTTTCTTTAACAAGCCTCTTCGCACCTCGAGGATGACTGCTAATTTATTCCCATTATCCACATTATCCACAGACGGGCTGTGAAAAACTTATTCGACTTTTATGCACATTTCGCAGGCCCGTATTTCGCGGGTTTCACGTAGTTATGCACAATTTCCCAACAAGTTGTGGACGATGCTGTGGACAAACTAAAAAGCAGGGGGATCTCCTCCTGCTCTCTTGCTCGCCTTTCTTTGCTCACCTGCCAGATATGCTTTGATACACGCCATCAGCGCTCACCTTTAGAAAGCTTGCGCTCTTTCCCGCTTATTCCCCGCTGGTTCTGGTAAATGCTCTTCCCGATCAACTCCGCCGGCCTAGGGCATCACGGATTCTTCCCCGAATCCCTTCAAGCTCGCCGAAGCCTCCCCGCGGAGCCTCCGTCCACTGCAAAATATGCGTCGGATGCCAATACTTGACCGGCGTTCCCGGATAACGGGGGACAAGATGCATGTGAAAATGCGGTACGCCGTCGCCTTGAACGAAGCTGTACACATGCTCGGCTTGAAGACCTTCCCGGAGCGCGGCGCTAATCCGGTTCATTGCCATGCCGACCGCTCCCGCTTCCCTCTCGCTTAAATCGCCCAGTCCCGGGACATGCCGTTTGGACTCCAGCATCACATAGCCCATGTATGCACGATGCTCGCCCGCCCCGGCCGCCATCAGAGAAGCGATGACGGATTCATCTTCATAGACCACGCCTGCCGCCGCTTCGGCACTTGCATGCTTCCGGCAAATAAAGCAAACTTCCAAGCGCATTGGCGCACCTCCTCCCGCCGTTTTGTTCGACTCGCGAATCTTAACCGGACTTCGCCGATTTGACCGCTTCCGTTCCGCTATTCATGCCCACGCTCATGATCAGCTGGTTGCATGCCGCCACATAAGCCTGCGCAGAAGCCAAAATAATATCGTTATGCACAGCCGTGCCGCTATAGCGCAATTGGTTATGCACAACGCTGACGGCTGCCTCGCCGCGCGCATCTTCCCCCGTGGACAAGGAGTGCAGCTCCAGATCATCGAAAGTCGCGCCGATCGGGATCGCCTGCTGCAAGCAGTGGATGACGGCTTCGAGCGGCCCCGTTCCCGTTCCGGTGAAGGTGCTTTCTTCCTGCGAATCCCGTTCGCGGACGGTGACCGACGCAATGCGGGAACGCTGCGTGCCGGCCAGCACTTGCAGATCGACGAGCACGTACGGATCATGCTGCTGTTCCGTCGTTTCGCTGGCGAGGCGCACCAGCACGTCGTCCGGTACGATTTTCAGCGCGTCGGCCTTCTCCTTGAAACGGTCGTATACATCCTGCATCTGCTCCTCGTTCAACTCGATGCCGAATTCCGCCAGTCGATGCTTGATGGCGTGACGGCCGGAATGCTTGCCGAGCACGATCATGTTGCGCGGAATGCCCATCGCCTCGGGATCCATGATCTCGTAGGTGTTGCGGTTCTTGAGCAAGCCGTCCTGATGAATGCCGGACTCGTGCTGGAACGCATTTCGTCCGACGATCGGTTTATTGTACGCAATCGGAAAATTCATCGCCCGGCTCACCATGCGAGACGTCTCGTATATTTCGCTCATAACGATGCCGGTTTGGGCGCCGACGGCAGATTTGCGGGTTTCGATCGCCATGACGAGCTCCTCCAGCGAGCAATTGCCGGCGCGTTCGCCGATGCCGTTGACCGTCACTTCGATCTGGGTAGCGCCTGCCGAGATCGCAGCCAGGCTGTTCGCGACCGCAAGGCCAAGATCGTTATGGCAATGCGCGCTGAACTGAACGCGATCGGCGCCGCGCGCGCCTGTTCTAACGGCACGGAACATGGCCCCGTATTCTTCCGGAAGCGCGAAGCCGAGCGTATCCGGCAAATTGATGACCGTGGCGCCTTCCGCGATGACGGCTTCCACCATCTCGATGACGAACTCCCGGCTCGTACGGCTGGCATCCATCGCGGAGAATTCAATTTCATCGACGAATTGCTTGCCGTAAGCGACCATTTCGCGCGCGATATTCACGACCTGCTCGCGGGACTTCTTCAGCTGGAAGTCCAGATGAATGTCCGACGAGGAGATGAACAGATGCAGGCGTCTGCGCGTAGCATCCATCGTCGCCTTGACCGCCGCGTCGATATCGCCTCGGACCGCGCGGGCGAAGCCGGCGATCTCCACGCCTTGCAGCTCGCGGGAAATTTGCTGGACGGCCGCGAATTCGCCTGGGCTGGAGACCGCGAAGCCCGGCTCAATGACGTCGATGCCCAGCTTCGCAAGCTGGCGGGCGAGGACGATTTTCTGCTCGGGGCGCAGCGTCGCGCCGGGCGACTGCTCGCCGTCGCGCAGCGTCGTATCGAAGATGCGGATGATTTTATTGGCGGCCGTCACTTGGATATTCGAGTTCGTGCTCGGACTCGCAATCGTATTCGGATTCATATTCGGATTCATATTGGTATTCGCATCGGTATTCGTATTGTTATTCGCGTTAAATGGTGTCATGGCGGACTCCTCCTGAATTTAGGTTTTGGCTTGCACGGGCCGGGTGAGGCTGGACAACAGAAAAAACCCATCGTCTCTTCTGATTCAAGAGACGACAGGCTTCTTAAGGCTTGCCGCGGTACCACTCTCGTTGCCCGGACGCTGCCGTCCGGACCCGCTTAAGCAGCTCGCGCCCGCAATTATGCCGGCAATCGCTGCACCTGATGACGGGGGTTAACCGTAACGACGTACGCTTGGCGACAACCATCCATTAGGACGGTGTCGCCGCATTCCCCCGTTCCGCTCCCAGGCGAGTTCGGATATCCTTCGTCTGCGTCGCACCTTCCCGCAGCTCTCTGCTTCCCGGACATTCTCCTACTGCTCCTGTTCAACGCGTTGTCTCGCTATATGTGTACGTGAGATCGCTGAATATGGATTTGCTGTGATCCACAAAAACCAAAAAAGCCTGCCGTCTCTTATATTCAAGAGACGACAGACTGTAAAGTCCGGCGCGGTACCACCCTTGTTGACGATCCCCCGCGAAGGGCAACCGTCCACCTTAAGCATCACCGTCGACTCTAGAAATCGAAGGTTATGCACCCGATCACGGCGGTTAACCGTAACGACGTACGCGAGCTTCCTTTCAGCCTTGGCCTTCGGCCGATTCTGAAAACCCGTTCCGTCATTCCGCTCCCAGGCGAGGTTCAAGCTGCCTTCGACTGCGTTGCACCAACCCGCAGCTCTCTGTTCCCGGCGTTTCGCTTTACTGCTCCTGTTCGACGCGTTTCATTGTTTGATTGTTGTGTTGATGCTCATTATATGCTCGGCGTAATCGTCTGTCAATTCAGAATAACAGAAAGTTCAATTTATTATATGGCTGCAAGCCATGCGGCATGGAATTCGCTTATGCTGCCATAGCGCTTCTCCCGGTCCGGGGAGGCCGCTTTCAACGCGACTTGATATAGACGCTCGGATGCGCGCCATCGTCCAGGATCGCGGCTTCCGTCTTCGGCGAGGAAAACGAACGCGGCCGCCCCCATCGTGTACACATTCGTCACATGGTCGATCCGGCTGCCTCTGACGAATTCCTCGGGCGCCATGAAGCGGCTTGATCCGAACAAGCGATCCATCTCCAGCACGAATGCACCCTTCACATAATAATCAAAATCGCACAGATGCAGCTCACTCCGCTCGAAATCGTAAATCATGCAGCCGTCGTACCAATCGACCGCGACATAGCCCCGGCGCTCTAAGTAGACATGCAAGTCGTACATCGCGGAGAGGACAGCGGTGATGACGGCCGCAGGTAGCTGCCTGAAACGATAATGCGGCGAGTCCGGGTGATTGCGTCCTGCCGCGCCGGGGAATTCCGGCGTACCCAGCACTTCGCCGCTTACCCACTCGTAAACGAGAGCCAGCCCTTCGGCAGGCTTGAAGACATTAAGCAGCTTGGGGATGAGGGGATGCTGCACGTCACCGTGAAAGGCAGCGGCATTGCGCAGGAAGACGATCGCCTCCGGTCGTTCCGAATACTTGACGAACCACTTGCGTCCCGCGGCATGTACGCCGTAAGAAATGCAGCCGGAATCCTGTTGGTCGAACACCTTGAAGACGTTCCCTAATCGAGACAAGTAGGCAACGATACTCTCTTCCACATGCTGAACCGTTGCGAGCGGACAGTCGTTTGGATGCATGCGCTTTGGTCTCCTTTGTAGCTTGGAATGGTCACTCTCATGCCGGCCGGCATCCTTAACTTTATCCAAAAAATGACTGCTCGCCTAGACTTATAATTCCCGGGTTGGTATACTACTATTATGAGGAGCCTGGTAGAGGCATCTCTGTTTGTTAACACCCATCTTACCCTTCTTACCCTTCTCAGAAGAGCGAAAGCACTAGCGAGTGCCTTGGAATAGCCAGAAACCCGACGATCGTTATCGTCGGGTTTCTTTGTGCTGCCTTCCCTTTCTTATGGCCTCCGCCGCGCGCAAACACTTGTCTTTGCTTGCTCAACTCGCGTTCAATTTCCGTTATCACATCGCGCGTTTCTGCATGATCCGCCTCGAAACTCACACAGCGCAAACTCGCTCAACGCCGCGCCGCCTAGCGCAAGAAAACGGGACGAAGCAGCGTTCTGCTTCGTCCCGTTTTGAATGCGAAATGGACTACGATTATTTTGTGGCAGACCGCATTAGCCGCGAACGATCCCCTGCACGCGTCCCTGCTCCGGAATCGCAATCTCAACCGAAGCCGCTCCCGCTTCCTGCATCGCCGCAACGAACGAAGCCGGATCGGCCGTGTTCTCGGCGAACATGCCGAAATGCATCGGAATCGCCAGCCGTGCGCCGGAACGAATCGTTAGCGACGCGGCTTCGTCCGCATTCATGTTGCCCCAGCGACCGTTGATCGGAACCGCGATGCAGTCCGCCTCCATATCGCCGGCGGCATGCAGCAGCTCTTCCGTCAGCTCCGAATCCCCGACATGATAAATCCGGCAGCCTTCGTAGTCGAGCACGAAACCGACCGCGTCGAATTCCCCGTCGCCGGAGCTGTGCTCCGCGTATACCGCGCGGATGCGCACGCCGTTAAACGAGTATTTCCCGCCGCGGTCGAGGCGCGTAAAAGCGTTTTCCGGCAAGCCCAGCTTGCGGTAATGCTTCTCCACCGAACCCGGACCCGCCACTTTCATGCCGGCTGACGTCACGGCCTGGATAACCGACGGTTCGTCGAAATGATCCAGATGGTCATGCGTGAGAAGCAGCAAGCCGCCCGTCAGTTCTTCAGGCAGAAGCGGCGCCGGGCTCAGCCGGGTCAGTCCGTCCTGCTTCTCGACCGTGTCGGACAAATACGGATCGATGACGATCGCGGGCCCGCCGCCGAAGCGCCAGGCGAAGCCGCCTTGGCCGAGCCAAGTCCACGCCGCTCCCTGCTCCGCCTGCGTAACCGTTTCCAATTGCTTCAAACAGTTGTCCATCCTGTGCGTCCTCCTCGGCAATCGAACGATTGAACGATCGTTACTCCCTCTGTCCCCAAGCCAAGTGGCTCGTCTCGCCGCCGTCCACCGCCAGCGTGGTGCCGGTAATGAACGCTGCCTTGTCGCTGGCCAGGAATGCGACGGCTTCCCCGATTTCCACGGGCTCCGCGATGCGCCCGACCGGAATATTCCGGATCATGCCGCGGTACGCCTTCTCCCGTCCCTTCTCGTCGAGGGAGGTCAAGTACTTGTCTATATTGCTGTTGCGCGTCATCCCCGGCAGCACCGTGTTCACCCGGATCCCATTGGAAGCGTACTCGAGCGCGATGCTTCGCGACATGGAGACGACGCCTCCCTTGACCGCCGCGTATGCGGCGAAATGCGGCACCGTCTGCAGCGCATGGACGGAAGCGATGTTGACGATCGCTCCCTTTCCCTGCTTCTTCATGATCGGAAGGACTTTCTGCATCGTCAGGAAATGGCCGCGAAGATCGGTCGTCATGACCCGGTCCCAGTCGTCCGCGGTGATTTGCTCGACCGCCCGATAGAAATGCGTCCCTACATTGTTGACTAATATATCGACGGTACCCCACTTCGCCGCCGTTTGCTCGACCGCGCGGATAATATCCGACTCCTTGGAAACGTCCGTCTGGATAAATTGAATACGGTCGCGATCGTCCGTCATTTCCAGAACGGCCCGTTTCCCTTCCTCTTCGTTCCAGTCCAGAACCGAGACGCTGCAGCCTTCTCTCAGCAGCACTTCCGCGATGCCTCTGCCGATTCCGCTTGCCGCTCCGGTCACTATCGCCACTCTACCCTGCATGTGTGCATTCTCCTTCGAGCCGAATTCTTACCAGTCAGCCACCGAGCCGTCGTCTTCATGGAACCAGCGCGGCGTATCCCAATCGCCGTCGTACAGCTTGTCCTTGATTGCGTCTTCGTCTACCTCGATGCCAAGTCCAGGAGCCGTCGGCAGTTCGATATAGCCATTCTGGATGACGAATGGGTTCTTCAAATAACCGTGGCCGGTCTCGGCATGCTCCTGCGAGACGAAGTTCGGCACAGTCGCCGACAACTGAATGCTTGCGGCCAGATTAATCGGGCCCAGCGGGTTATGCGGCGCGAAGCCGGCATAGTAAACCTCGGCCATCGCGGCAATCTTCTTGCCTTCCAGGATACCGCCGCAATGCGCAAGATCCGGCTGGACGATTGCCGCGGCTTGCTTCTCCAGCACTTCGCGGAACGCCCATTTCGTGAACAGACGCTCGCCCGTAGCGATCGGCGTCGACGTCGAACGGGCGATGGTGACCATCGTATCCACGTTCTCCGGCAGGCACGGCTCCTCGATGAAGGCCAGCTTGCAGTGTTCCAGCTCCTTGACAAGGCGAACCGCCAGCGCCGGGCTGATGCGGCCATGGAAATCGATGCCGAAGTCGCAATCCGTGCCGATCGCTTCGCGAATCGCCGAGACGCGCGCCACTTGCTTGTCCACCCACGCAGGCGTTTCGATGACATGCGCCATCGCCTCGATGCCGGTTTTCATCATTTTGAAGCCTTGCTCTTTCAACCGTTTCGCATTGCTGACTGTTTCTTCCACCGTGCTTCCGCCGATACCGCGATACATCTTGATCCGGTCGCGAACCGGGCCGCCAAGCAGCGTATACACCGGCACGCCGAGCGATTTGCCGAGAATATCCCACATCGCCTGCTCCAGGCCGCTGATCGCGCTCGTCAGAATCGGGCCGCCGCGATAGAACGTTCCCCGGTACATGGCTTGCCACAAATGCTCGATGCGGCGCGGATCCTGGCCGATCAGATGCGGCTCAAGCTCCTTGATCGCCATCTCGACCGTACGCGACCGTCCTTCGACGATCGCCTCTCCCCATCCGACGATTCCTTCGTCGGTCGACATTTTCAGAAACGAAAACCGGGGCCGTAAATGAAACACTTCGATTTTGCTGATACGCATGGACAATTAGCCTCCTTTAAACCTATGGCGCCCGTGAATGAGTCGCCTGTTTCTAGTCATTCCGCGATACAATGAAAGCGATAACAAGAGGTTGCGCAGCTGTTGCGATGCGGGTTAGGCGGAATCACGAACGTCGCATTGCCTAGGTTTTCGACAGCAGGTTTCGATATCCTGCATAATAAAAACGATGTCGAATGTAATAAAAAAGAAGGACAACGCGATTCGCGTTATCCTGCTTCATTTCGTTAGAAGCCGTAAACAGAAACGTCCGTTAAACGGACCACTCCTCCAGCGACAGCCCCGGCTCCGCCTTCATGTCCAGCGGCGTATACTCGCCGCGGATCCATTTCAAATGCGCCGCCGCGCCGATCATCGCGGCATTGTCCGTACAGAGCTTGAGCGGCGGGATGAGCAGCGGAATGCCTTCCGCAGCGCAGCGCGCCGTCAGCTCGGCGCGCAATCCGCCGTTTGCGGCCACGCCGCCGCAGAGCAGCAGCTGTTTGGCGCCGAATTCGCGGGCAGCGCGCAGCGCTTTGGTCACGAGCACGTCGATGACGGAAGCTTGGAATCCGCGGGCCAGCGCGGCTTGGCGGATCGTTTCGCCTTTCATCGCCGCCGTATTGATGCTCGCCAGCACCGCTGACTTCAAGCCGCTGAAGCTGAAATCATAGGAATCCGGCTCCAGCCAAGCGCGCGGCAGCTGGATTTCGTCTTCCGCTTCCTGCGCGAGCCGGTCGATATGCGGGCCGCCGGGATACGGAAAATGCAGCGTCCGCGCCACTTTGTCGTATGCCTCGCCGACCGCGTCGTCACGGGTGCGCCCGATAATGCGGAACTTCCCTTCGCTCTCCAGCAGCACCAGCTCCGTATGTCCGCCGGATGCAACGAGCGCGAGACACGGATAGGCCATCTCGTGCACAAGCTCGTTGGCATAGATATGGCCGGCAATATGATGCGTGCCGATGAGCGGCAGGTTCAAGGCCATCGCGAGGCTTTTCGCGGCGACGATGCCGACCAGCAGCGCGCCGACGAGTCCCGGTCCTTGCGTGACCGCGATCGCGGACAGGTCGCGGAAGGTGACGCCGGCCTCCGTCAGCGCCTGCTCCATAATGAGCGAGATGGATTCCACGTGCTTGCGCGACGCGATTTCCGGCACGACGCCGCCGAATCTCCGATGGGTCTCGATTTGGCTCGATATGATATTGGATAAGATCTCTTTGCCGCCGCGGACGACCGCGACCGATGTTTCGTCGCAGCTCGTTTCGACGGCGAGGATGAGTTCGTTCGTTTCGTTAGATGGGTTAGATGCGTTCTTCGTCATACCATTGCTCCACTTCAGAGGACTCCGGCAGCTCCGCCCACATGATGAGGGCATCTTCCTTATTGTCCGAATAATAGCCGGGGCGGATGCCCGACGGCTTGAAGCCCAGCTTCGCGTACAGCCGCTTCGCGACCTCGTTGCTCACGCGAACCTCGAGCGTCATGCGGCGCGCGCCGAACAGCAGGGCCGTCCGCTGCAGCTCCGTCATGAGCCGTTCGCCAAGCCCTTGCCCGCGATAGCCTTCGCGCACGGCCACGTTCGTCACATGCGCTTCATCCATGATCGTCCACATGCCGGCGTAACCGATCACTTCATTCTCGTAGTCCATCACCATATAGCGGGCAAAATGATTGTTCGTCAGCTCGTTCACGAACGCTTCCTCTGTCCAAGGCGTCGCGAAGCTCTCCTGCTCGATGGCGACGATCGTCGGGACGTCGTCCAGCGTCATGGAGCGAAATAGAAGACGTTTCCTGTCAATTGGCGTCACCTTGGACAGCTCCTTCCGCCGCGGCTTGCTTGGCCGCCGCCGTTCGTTCCTGCAGCTTGACTTCCGCTTCCGTCAGCTGCGTGTAATTCGGGGCGAATGCATGCACGTCGTCGCTTTCCCCGGCGGCCAGCCTCGCTGCGCCGAGCGCGGCCACGGCCCGCCCTTCCAGCCAAATCGGCAGCTTGCGCACCTGTATGCCAGGGCAAAGCGCCTGCAGCCGATCGGCCTCCGACTCGTGCAGCTCAAGCTCGCCTGCGATCCACACGGCCGATGGCCGCAGACATTCGCCTGCCGCTTCGATGGCAGCAGCGAGCTCGTCCACCCATTCGCGCATGAGGCGAATGCCGTCCTTGGACAGCCGCTTCCATGTCCCGTCCCCCAGCGCGCCAGCTTCGGCGCTAGCTTCGGTACGCGCTGCGAAGGAAGCGGTGTACACTTGGCCTCTTCTGGCGTCCATGATAGGAACGAGCCAGACAGGTCCTTGTCCGGCTTCCGGAACGGCCGGATAGCCGTCCGGAAGATGCCGCGCGGAGCTTGCTCCCTGTGCGGTATCGCTGGCATCATCGATCTCAAAAACATCCGCGACGTCAAAGGCATCCGCAGCATCAAAGACATCCGCAACGTTCGCGCCATCCGCTGGACTTCCGGCGGAATTCGCGTTCTGCCATGCGCCGTACCCCAGCGCTTCCAGGCTGGAGACGCCGACGAGCGGCTTGTTCCATACCCAAGCCAGCGTTTTGCCAAGCGACACCGCGATGCGCATGCCCGTATAAGAGCCGGGGCCGCGCCCGATCGCGATCCCGTCCAGCTCGTCCGGCTTTATGCCGCATTCCGCCAGCATCGCCTGAACGGTCGATACCGTATGGACGGAATGATTGCGCTCCGCGAGCGACTGCACCTCGCGCAGCACCTCATGGCCGCGCACAAGCGCAGCCGCCAGCGCAGCCGTCGACGTATCCACTGCCAGCACGAGCAGCCGATCTCCGCCGCCCTGCGTTATATGTTCACTCATGTGCTACCTAGCTCCCATTCCCTGTAATTGCCTGCACCACGCCGCATAGGGCGAACCGATGCCGGTAATCGTAATCCGGCGCGCTTCGCCGCCCAAATGCGCCATATACATCTGGAGCCGGTCCGGCGGCAGCAGCGGTTCGATCAGGCTGGCCCATTCTACGATCGTAACGCCGTCGCCGAAGAAATAATCGTCGAGGCCCAGCTCGTCCGCCTCCGGCTCCGAGAGCCGGTAGACATCCATATGATAGAGCGGCAGCTGCGCGCCCTTATATTCTTTAATAATCGTAAACGTCGGGCTGTTCACGATGCCAGGCACGCCGATTCCCTTCGCGAACGCTTGCGAGAATCGCGTTTTGCCCGCGCCGAGATCGCCGTCAAGCGCCAACACCGTGCCGGGACCGGCCCAGCCGGCCAGCGTTTCCGCGAGTAGAACCGTGCCGAATTCTTCTTCCACGTCCCATACGATTTCAATCGTTTCGCTCATTCCCAAACCGCCCCTACCCGCCAAAATGATTATAGCCGCGCTTCGCGAGCGGCTCCTGCTTTGCTTGTCCGCGTTCGTTGTAATCGCGGACAAGCGCCACCGCGGCGGGGCCTGCCTCCGCCACGCCGATGAGGTACATCGGCAGGCCGGCCGCTTCCAGTTCGGCCTTCGCCGCGTCCGCGTCGCCGGCTGCGATGGTGCCGAGCAGCACGTAGTCTTCGCCGCCGTAGAGGATCCATTCCAGCGGATCCACGCCGCAGCGATTCGCGTAAGCGGTCAAGCTGCCGCTCTTCGGCAGCCTGGACTCGCGGAGCGCGAGCTTGACGCCCGAAGCCTCGGCGATTTCCCAGGCTTCGCTGGCCAGGCCGTCGCTGACGTCATTCAGCGACGTGACCGTGCCGCGCGCGGCTAGCAGCGCCGCCGCGCGCACGGACGGCGCCGGCCGGCGGTGCGCCTGCACCAGCGCCGCCGTGCCGGCCGCCTCGGCCGCAGCCGGCGGCACGGGCTGCGGCCGGGGCGCGCTTGCCGCCGCGGCGGCCGCGACTAGCGGCGAGCCGGAGGCAGCGCCGCCCCCCGGCTGCGCGGCAACCGCCGGCGCAGCCTCGCCCGCCGCTGCCGCGGCGAGCAAAAAATGCAGACCGGCCGCGGACATCCCCGCAGCGCCGGTCACGAACACGGCGTCGCCGGGCCGAGCCCCTGCCCGGCTGACCGCCCTCCCGGCCGCGACGGTGCCCGTAACCGTCACGGCGACGACCAAATGCAGCGGCGACGAAGTCGTGTCGCCGCCAACGACCGCCACGCCGTAATGCTCGGCGCAGGCGTAAAGCCCGTCATAGAGCCGGCGCACGCGCTCCGGCTCCCACGTCTTCGGCACGCTGACGGACACCAGCGCGTGCCGGGGCGTGCCGCCCATCGCCGCGATGTCGCTGACGTTCGCGGCCAATGCCTTCCAGCCGACGTCTGCTTCCGCCATCGTCGCATCGTTGAAATGGACGGTCTCCACCATCGTGTCGACCGCCAGCAGCCATTCGAGCGCGCCGGATTCCCCCGGCGGCGTCCCGACGACCGCGGCGTCGTCGCCGATGCCGAGCACGACGCCCTGCGACGCCAGCAGCGCCTTGCTTTGCCTGCGCTCCGTCCAGTGGCGGATACGCGCAAATTCGTCCAGACTAACACCCTCCAATGGCACCGATCGCCAACCGTCTAATTGACCTTATTATATCGGTCTGCCCGCGGAGCCGCAACAAAAGCAAGCAAGGCCGCGCTTCTTCCGCGCGGCCTTGCTCGTATTTACTCCTAGTAACGCTGCCGTGCTTCCGCAAAACCGGCTAGTGAATGTCCCGCTTCTTGAAGCGGCCGCCCTTCACGTCGTGAATATTGCCGACGGCCAGAAAGGCGGTCGGATCGAGTTCCTGCACGATCGACTTCATCTTCGCTTCTTCCAGACGCGTAATGACGCAGAAGATGACCCGCTTCACGCCGCCGGAGAAGGCGCCTTCGCCCTGCAGATACGTGACGCCGCGGCCCAGGCGGCTCATGATGGCGTCGCCGATTTCCTTGGCCTCGTCGCTGATGATCCATACCGATTTCGACTGGTCGAAGCCTTCCAGCGTGATGTCGATCATTTTGAACGCAATGTAGTAGGCAATTAATGAATACATCGCGCTGTCCCAAGAGAAGACGAAGCCCGCGCTGCCGAGAATGAACAGATTGAAGAACATGACGATCTCGCCAACGGAGAACGGTGATTTCTTCGTAATCAGAATGGCGATAATTTCCGTACCGTCCAGCGACCCGCCGAAGCGGATTACTAACCCGACCCCGATGCCCAGAATAACCCCACCGATAACAGGGGCTAGAAATTGGCTGTACGTAAGCGCATTAACCGGGTGAAGCAGCGTCGTTCCGATCGACATGACGGTTACGCCATAGAGCGTCGATAACGCGAACGTCTTGCCAATTTGTTTGTAGCCTATGATGAGAAATGGAACGTTGAGTAAGAATAGAAAGAGACCGAGAGGAATGTTCGTGACATGAGCCAAAATGATCGAGATACCGACAATGCCGCCGTCAATAATATTGTTCGGCACGAGAAAAATCTCCAGAGCTACCGATACTAGCGCCGCACCAATCGTAATAAATACGATCCGCCGCAGCAATTCAAGCTTTGTAATCTTATAATGCTGTTTCGCCATATCTTCTTCCCCCTAACACAATGGATGGCTAAAAATCCATCTTCTTCATCCATTATACCGTATATTCGCTCGATTTCAAAATCAAATACCGGGTTATCACGCAATTTAGATGGTTTAAATCGATATTTCTTCGAATATCGCAGGTTTAATTTAACGTTTCACCTTAATAAAGCTAGTGAATCAGTCGGGATTGTATGGTTATGAGTGTCGGGAAAATCCAAGCGCCGTTTTCCTCGCATGTAGTGTACTGGGTACATCTCTTTTCTCTAATCTGCCGGGTTTTCGACCATGTAGTGTACGGGTGCATCTCTTGCCCGCGGCCGCCCGTGTTTCCTCAATCCCGAGAAAACCTCGGCCAAGCTTGCGTGACGGACGCGAGACGGGAATTTACTGTCGCTATTAGCCAAGCGGAAGCTGTCGAAACGACGTCGGAAAAGAATCAACCGACACCAGGTCGCCGCAGCCGCGCAAATGCGCAATACGATCTTCATTCAGAAAAACAGAGCTGAACGTTCTGAAGCAATCGGCTTCAATCTTCCGTTAACCGGCCTTCTCCGCCGACATCGTATGCTCGCCCTCCGGCTGTTTTACCTCTATACAACGCAAAAAAAGCCCGGCCGCCGAAGCGGACCGGACTTAGGATGCTGAGGCGTCGCCGCCTCTTTCCACGCATCGTTTAAAATTTCGGGAATACGTAGCGGACCAGGAAATACAGGGCCCCGAAGAAAATGATAATGTAGGCCGCGTACTTGATGAACGTCGACGCAACTAGGCTTGAATCCGACTTGCGCTCGATATGGCGCTCTTCGACATCGATATCACGGTGGGTCATCTGTTCCACGCTCCTTTTCGATTGGCGGCTAAAACCGCTGTTAGGATTGCATTACCCCGCAGCGGGCGCTGCCAATCAATCAGGCGCTGTATTCGCAATAATTCGCAACGCCGCCCGCCCGCACGACGAATAAACCAGGCGCAAAAGCGCCTGGTTTCAACCGGTCTTCGATGCTCTTCCATGCCCGACAGCGTAAATAACGGCTATTCTTCGCCTTCTTCTGTCAGGCGGTCGCAGGAAACGGTCTGCGTGTTAAGCGGGTCGGAACCGACCTGAACCGTCGCCATGCCGTTCGTTTCATCCACATTTTCGATCCATACCGACTTGTCGCCCAACTGAACGGCGAATGTATCCTTGGAACTGTAAATTTCCATTGCGCGTTTCGTGTCCATCTTATTCCCTCGCTTCGATCTCCATCGTGTCCGTGGTCGATTCGTCAATCAGCCCGTTGTTCAACGTCACTTGGCCTCCGCCCAACCCTTCATTCACCATCCGGTCGATGTCCATAAAGAAGTCATCGCGGCCTTCATGCTTTTTGTCGTTATTGCTCCCCGTCGGAGAAGTTCCAGCCTCGCTCATCCTAATGCCTCCTTATGCTGATTGATGGTTGTGCTAACGAAAATATGCCCGGAAGGGCTTAAGTTCATGCATTCCGGGGAAAACTGAGCCTAGAGCATTCCGGATCCGATTTCACCACTTCCTAGTCAGATAACCCATCAACAAAGGAGGAATCTTTCATGCATACCGTTTGGAAAGGCGCCATCAGCTTCGGGCTCGTGCATGTGCCCGTCAAAATGTTTTCCGCTACCGAAGATAAGGACATCTCCATGAAGCTGATTCACCGCGTTTGCGGCGGCAACGTCTCCTATATCCGCAAATGCCCGACCTGCGAGGTCGAAGTCGAGTGGGACGATATCGTCAAAGGCTATGAGTACGAGAAAGGCCGCTATGTCCTGTTCGAGAAGGACGAGCTGGAGCAGCTGTCCGGCGAAGCGACGAAGACGATTAATATTTTGGACTTCGTGGCGCTCGAAGAGATCGACCCGATCTATTTCCAGAAAACCTATTATCTCTCTCCCGACCAAGCAGGCGGCAACGCGTATAACCTGCTGCTTGAAGCCATGCGCCAATCCGGCCGAATCGGCATCGCCAAGATCTCGATCCGTTCCAAGAGCTCGCTCGCGGCAATTCGCATTATCGACGACTGCCTGGCCATGGAGACGATTTTCTACCCTGACGAAATCCGTCCGGTCAATCAGGTACCCGGCCTTCCCGATGCCGTCAACGTGAACGAGAAGGAGCTCATGATGGCCCGCATGCTGATCGAACAGCTGTCCACGCCCTTCGAGCCCGCCAAGTATACGGACGATTATCGCGCGCGTCTGATGGACCTCATCCAGCATAAAATTTCCGGCGAGGAAGTTTCCGTGGCGCCGGAAGCGCAAAGAACGAACGTACTCGATCTGATGGCTGCCTTGCAGGCAAGCCTCGAAGCGGTCAAGCTCCCGCCGAACGCGCCGGGCGGCCTGGACACGAGCGCGGCCGGCACGCTGCCTTCCGCAGCGGCGCCGAGCCAGCAAGCAGCCGACGGCGCCGCAGGAAGCAGCGATGTCGTCGCCAAAGTGAAGAAACCGCGCGCCCGCAAATCCAAGAAGGAAGAAACGGTGTCCTAGATGGATCAGCTATGGCCGCAGCAGTTGCCAGACGATATGTCCCCGGCAATCGGAATGCCGGGCGGGACAGTCGACCTTCCGCTTCCGGCGGAGCCGATGGCTCCATTGTCCTCCGCTGAGCTTCCCGCCGGAAGCGATTGGGGCTACCAGTTGAAATGGGACGGCATTCGCATTCTTGCCCGAATGGACGGGCACGGACATGCGGAGTTGTTTTCGCGGAAGCTGTACTTGAAGAACGCCGTGTATCCGGAAATCGTCGCGCTGCTGGAAGCGAAGGCGGCCGAATGGGGCCCCTGTCTGCTTGACGGGGAAATCGTATGGTGGGACGGCATCCGCCCGAACTTCCAGCAGGTGCTGAAGCGCGAGCGCTCGCGGGGCCTTGCCCGGCAGCCGCTGCCTGCGGCCGCGTCGTCTGGCGAGGCGCCGGGCAGGCCGGAAGGCATTCTTGCGGCAGACGGCCAGCAAGCCGGCATCGCGTTCACGCCGATCGCATCGGAAGCAGCCAAGCCATCCAGTGCCCGGAATCCGGCGTCCGGCAAGGCTGCGAGCGCCGCGGCTTCCCTATCATTAACGCCAAAATCTTTCGGCGGCCTCGTCTATGTCCTGTTCGACGTGCTGGCCGACGCAAGCGGCGATCTGCGCCAGCTTCCTTATGAAGAGCGGCACCGGCGCTTGACGGACCTGTGCGGAACCGACGACCCCCGCGTCTTCGTCACGGATTTGTTCCGGGACGGCGAGGCGCTCTGGACCTGGGTAGAGACGAACCGTTGGGAAGGCGTCGTCAGCAAGCGGCTGTCCAGTCCTTACCGCGAAGGCAAGAAGCACCGCGATTGGCTGAAGAAGAAGATCGAGCTCGTGCTCGATGTGGATATCGTCGGCCTCAAATGGCGCAAGGGAATCGTGGCCAGCCTAGTGATGGAGCTGGAGGGCGAGTATTTGGGCAGCGTCTCGCTCGGACTGAACGATGCGCTGCGCAGCGTGCTGGCGTCCACCTTCCGCCCGCAATATGCCCATCTGGCTGTAGTCGCTTGTCCCTTCCCCGCTTTGCCGGAGGATTTGAAGCATGAGGAAATCCAGTGGCTGTCGCTGCCGTTCCGCTGCCGGGTAACCGGCCTCGAACTGACCTCCGCGGGCCAGCTTCGCCATCCGAAGCTGGTGACGTTCCTGCCGAAGGAGCCGCTGTCATGAGCCGCGCCGTCAAGGGCACCATCGTCGTGGAGGGACAAGAGCTGACGATCAGCAATCCGGAGAAGCTGCTCTGGCCGGAGATGGGCATTACGAAAGCCGTCTTCCTGCAGCGGCTTGCCGCCCTCTCCCCATGGCTGCTGAAGCATTGCCAGGATCGGCTGCTCACGACGATCCGCTATCCCGACGGCGTGAACGGCAAATCCTTTTATCAGAAGAACTGCCCGACGCCCGCGCCGGATTTCGTGGAAACGGTTCCGAGCGAGAGCATCGACTACGTCAAGCTGACTTCGCTGCCGGTGCTGCTATGGCTCGGCAATTTGGCCTGCCTGGAATATCATGCTTCCTTCGACCGGATCAGCGACCCTGTCCGGCCGACGGAATGGGTGATCGATCTCGACCCGTCGCTGGAGGAAGAGCCGCGCATCATGGAAGCCGCGCTGCTGACGGGCGATCTGCTGCAGTCGCTCGGCATCTCGTCCACTCCTAAGACGTCGGGCGCTACGGGTGTCCAGATCATCGTCCCTCTCGTGAAGGACTTGTCCTTCGACGAACTGCGGCGCATCGGCGAATTCGTCGGCGCGTATTTGGCAGACAAGCATCCCAAGCTGTTTACGGTGGAACGGCTGAAGAAGCATCGCGGCGACCTGATTTACGTCGATTATTTGCAGCATTATCAGGGCAAGACGATCATCGCTCCCTACTCCCCGCGCGCCCGCGCCGGCGCAAGCGTCTCCACGCCGCTGCACTGGGACGAGGTTCGGCGCGGCGCGGCCATCGCCGACTTCAATCTGCTCAACATCGAGGAACGGCTCATTCGCGAAGGCGACCTTCTTGACCAGGTGCCCGCGCAGACGCTGCGTCCGATTCTATCGTTTATCGGAAAAGGCCAGGCCAAATCGTAAATTCCATATTTTTCTTTATCCGCCTATCGAATGAAGCTATACTCTACTAGACTGCTATCACGACTTCAATCTAGGAGAGTGTAAACATGAACATCAAACTGCGTTCCTGCAAAAGCCGCTTCGCAGGCGGCATGGCGCTGCTGCTGCTCGCTTCCTCCGCTCCCGCCGCCGTGAACGCTGCGTCCGGCGGGCAAGCCCAAGCTCCCGTAACCTTGACGATGTATTATCCCGGAACCGAAAGTCCGGACGAAGCTGTCGTAGAAGAGGCCATTAATCACTATTTGAACATGAAGATCGGCGTCTCGCTCGACTTGCGTCCGTACGATTGGGCGAATTACAACAACAAAATCAAAGTCATGATTGCCGCCGGCGAACCGATGGATCTGTTCTTCACCGCAGGCTGGCTGAATTTCAAGCAGTTTGCCGATATCAACGTGTTGCGGGATCTGACCCCCCTGCTTGCGCGCTATGCGCCGGACATGATGAAGACGATGAATCCCCTCTATCTGAAGGGAACGGCCATCAACGGCCGCAACTACGCGGTTCCGACGCAGATGAACAACGTCACCTGGAAAGGGCTGCTGATCAACAAGCAGCTCGCGGATAAATACCATTTCGATATTGCGGGCATTAAGAAGTTGTCCGATCTGGAGCCCATGCTGAAAGTAATCAAAGCCAAAGAGAGCAAGGCAACGCCGCTCTTCGGCAAAATCGCCGACTTCGAAGGGCTTGCTTCCTATCAGAAGCTTGCCCCGGATTCTCCCGGTTCGCTCATGCCCGGCGGCGGCACGAAGGTCGCGAACGAATTCGCCTCGCCGGCGATGAGCAGCCTGCTTGCTCAATACTATCGGTGGACGACCAAAGGCTATATCGTTCCGTCCAGGCAAGCCTTCAATTCATTCCAAGATCAAACGCTCTTCTCCAGCCAAGCTTCGGTGCAGACATTCGCCGTCTTGACGTCGTCGGCCAACTACGACACGGCCTCGCAGCTGCAGACCGCGACCGGTCAATCCTGGCTCGAGGTCAGGCTGCAGGCGCCGCTCATTACGAACGAAAATTTGACCGCGGGCATGCTGTCCGTCTCTTCGCTCTCCAAGCATGCGGAGGACGCCGTCCGCGTCATAAACCTGCTTCACGCCAACAAGAAACTGCTCGATCTCCTCGACTGGGGCATTGCCGGTACGCATTACCGCGCCGATGCCGGCTCGCCGGGGATGATCACGCCGATCGGGAAGGGATACGCGACATCAGGACCTTGGATGTTCGGCAATCCCGGGCTCACTTACCATACGAAGGCCGACGCCGCGGATCCGAACATCTGGGCCCGGGGCAAGAAAATCTTCGATAAAGCGGCCCTGTCTCCGGTAATCGGACTGTATTACGATCCTGCGCCAAACGCCGAGTCCAATCAGGCGGTGAACAGCTTGATCAGCAACTTCAACGCGAACATGGATCGAGCCCCGCAGGACCCCGCCACGGCGCTGCCTAAGCTGCAGAGCCGGTTGAAGCAAGCCGGAATCGCGGGCGTGATCGCGGACAAGCAACGGCAGGTCGATGCTTACCTGACGGAGAAACATAAGCTTGCCGTGCAGCAGCAAGCCTTGGCACAGTAATTCGTAAGCCATGACGTTAGAGGAACACACTTCTTTGCTCGATTTCGCAGACCATTCGCAGCTTTCATCTAAACAACAAACGGCGCCACGGAGGATAATCCCGTGACGCCGTTGTGCTATTCGCTAGATATTCGCTAGAACATCCGCTTATTTCAAAATCCCTTCAACCCGCTCCAGCACGTCCTCGCTCAATCGGACGCCGGATGCGTTCACGTTCTCGACGACCTGCTCCGGACGGCTTGCGCCGACGAGCGCGCTCGCGACGTTGTTTTGGCGCAAAATCCAGGCGATCGCCAGCTGACCTGTCGTAATCTCCAGCTCCGAAGCAATCTCTGACAAGGCGCGTACTTTGGCCAGTTTCTCCTCGGTAATGCCTTTGCGCATCCACTCCAGCTTGTTCGCGCGGCTGTCGGCCGGGATATCCGCCAATGTCGTATATTTCCCTGTCAGCAAGCCCTGCGCCAGCGGGGAGAATACGACTTGTCCGATGCCGTTCTTCTCGCCGTACGGGATAACTTCCTTCTCGATATAACGCTCGAACATATTATAAATCGGCTGGCTGACGACGATGCGGTCCAGCAAATAACGGTCCGCGGTTGCCAATGCATCCGCCATCTGGGATGCGGTCCACTCGCTGACGCCGGCATAGAGGACTTTGCCGGAGCGGATCAGATCGTCGATCGCGCGCAGCGTTTCCGCAAGCGGCGTCTCGTTATCGTAACGGTGACAGTAGAAGATATCCACGTATTCCGCGCCCAGCCGCTTCAAGCTCGCATTGCACTGCTCGATGACATGCTTGCGGGACAGCCCGCGGTCGTTCGGCCCTTCGCCCATCGGCCAGAAGGCTTTTGTCGCCAACACATAAGATTCGCGCTTGTAAGCCTTCAGCGTCTCGCCCAGCAGCACTTCCGCCGCCCCGCGCTCGTACACGTTCGCCGTATCGAAGAAATTGATGCCAAGATCGTATGCCTTCTCAATCGCCTGCACCGCATTCTGCTTCTCTACGTAACCGCCATAGGTCAGCCAGCTGCCCAGACTGATCTCGCTCACTTTAATCCCGCTGCCGCCAAGTTTCCGATATTGCACCGCAATCCCTCCACATTCGATTAGAATCCACTCCTGCAGGTTTCAGAACCCAGTGTCTATTCTAGAAGAGATAGATTCAAATTGAAAGTAGTGAATATATTCTCATTATATTATATAGATTATATCTGCTATACTTAAAGTAACTATGTTTTCGGGAGGTTGAACATCATGACGATAAGCAATTACGTACCGAAAGTACCGGCCGTTATCGAATGCAATATCGAGAAAACGCTGGATGTCATCGGCGGAAAATGGGCCTTCCTCGTGCTGCGCGAGCTGTTCTGCGAGAAACGCCGTTTCGGGGAGCTCCAGCGCCTCATTCCTGCTGTCAGCCCAAGAGCCTTGACGAGCACCTTGCGTCATCTGGAGAGTCAAGGCGTCCTGGAACGCCATGTGTTCCCTACCGTCCCCGTGACGGTTGAATATTCGCTGACGCCGAAGGGCGTCGACCTGCACAACATTTTACGCGAGATGAAGCTGTGGGCCGCAAAATGGACGTAAGCGAACAATAACAACAACAAGAAGAGCAGGGAGAATGGCCGGTCGGCCTTCCCTGCTCTTCTTGTTAGCGCAGCTGCATGCAGCCGCTAGAATCCGATGATTCGTTTGATTTGAATTTGCCGATTGCTGGAGAGATCGACGAACTCTTCACCGACTTTGATGAGCGGCGCTTCGCTGTCATGCGGATTAATGAATACGATTTCGCCGATCCGCTCGTCGGTCAGCATCACTTGCTGGCCGATCAGTTTCGTCGTGATGTTCTCGAGAAACACATGCACGATTCCCGGATCCAGCTGTCCGAAGAAACCATCGCGCAGCTGGCGGACGACTTCGTAGAACGGCAGTGCTTTATGGTAAGGACGATCCGACGACATCGCATGGAAAATATCAGCCACCCCGACGATTTTGCTGAACACGTCGATCTTGTCCGAAGTCAGTCCGAGCGGGTAGCCTCTTCCGTCCTCGCGCTCATGATGCTGCAGCGCCACCAGCGCCGCGCGATAGCTGATGCCTTCGGTTTTCTTCAGCAAATCGTAACCGTAGATCGTATGTTTCTTCACCAGCTCGAACTCTTCGGGCGTCAGCTTGCCCGGCTTGTTCAAGATCTCCTCGGGGATTTTCACTTTGCCGATGTCGTGCAGCGTTGCGGCGAGAGTAAGCGCTGTCAAGTCGTCGTCGCTGAAATTCATCCATTTGCCGATCATGGTGGAGATAACGCCGACGCCGATATTGTGCTCGTACGTATAGTCTCCTTGGGCCTTGACGGCTTCGAACAGCTTGAACATGCTCGGATCGTTCGCAATGTTCTTAACGGCCGGAACGATCTCCGCCTCGAGCTCTTTTAACGGGATTTGTCCTGTGTCTTTAATGGAGGCATACATGCTTCTGGCGCGTTCCGTCAGTTTCTCGACTGCTTGGCGAGGCGTCTCGACTCTGTTCGGATTAGGATTAGACAGGACAACGTCGAGGAAGACGGATACGTCGTCGATACCGTGCTTTTCCAGCAGAATCAAATGCTCTTCCTGAAGCGTAATGCCAGCTGGAAGGATGGTGACGCCAAAAGTGTTTACCACGTCGTGCTTTGTGATTTTCCCTAAATATTGTCGCATTGCGCCCCCACCAAAATCAGACTTGTGCAATATTTCCAAGGTAAATACTAGGTGTCACCAATACAATACCATGACTAAAGGCTACTGTCCTATGGTATTGATTTACAATCTTCAAAATAGGATTCAAGTACTATTCGTTCATCGGCAGGAAGGCCTCCATTCGTAAGAGCAGCGGGACACTTTCCCCGAAAACGATGAAAAAGCCCCTTTCGCCAAAGGGGCTTTCGTCTATGCGGCTTTCGTATTCTTACCGTTCGCCCGTCATCAATGACGTCGTCCAGCGCTCCAGCGTAAAGGGATTCGGCGCGCCTTTGCGGTTCGCCGATCTGCCCCGCTTCGCCGCGCTTGCGCCATCCTGCGGACGGCCGCGTTTGCGGAGCGCGTTCTTCGAACGGTGCAGCACCATTTTGACAGCCGGAACGGTGCAATGCAGCACGTCGGCGATATCTTGATACGTGTAGTCGAACACTTCCGCCATGAGCAGCATCTCCGTCTCCCGTTCGGACAGATGCTCCGACATCCACTCCAAGATTCCCCGGACGGAGATATAATCGGGATCATGATGCGGCTGCAGCAGCGCTTCATCGAGCGGGACAGTCGTGCTGTGCCGCCTGCGGTGCGCGTCGATTTGCAAATTTCGGGCGATCTTATAGAGCAATGAACGGGGATGGCGCAGCAAACCCGTATCCCGGTAATACTTGAACGCCCGAAGAAGCGTCTCCTGCAGCAAATCCTCCGCCTCCCATTTCGAAGACGTCAAATAGCCGCAATACGTGCGCACATGTTTCAAATGCGGCTTCACGGCTTCTTCAAACTCGGTCCACGGTTCCATGCTTTCGCCCCCTCGCTGGTTTGGTTTCACGATTTCCGTTCCATGCGCTGTATCCGTTCCCTAGTCTAGCAGGCCATTATGAACATCATGTGAAAATGCAGGGGCCGAAATGAAATCCGGAAATCCGGTGCGCCGCTTAATAAGCAAAAAAGCTGCCTTTCGGCAGCTTTTCAGATGACTTCCAGTATTGCATCGTTAATCGCGTCCAGCCTATTCGAGATCGTCGCTAATCAATTCGTTCTCGTTCGATCCTGGCGTGATGAGCCATTTCCCGTCTTGTTTCACCAGCTGGTATTCCGAAACGGCGGCGTATTTCATCGGTTCTTCGTCGTTCGGGCCGAACTCGTACTGGAAAGACACCAGCACGGTCGCGCTATCGTCGCTCAGCTCGACAATCGCGGTGCGGTCGACCGTTGCTTTGAATATGAAGGTATCGTCGCTGAAAATCTGTTCCAGCGTGTCCGCATCGTCGTCGAATCCGTCATCGTTGGGATCGAGCGTTGCTTTGTAGGCAGCAAGGTCCTTGGCGTTCATTGCGGCAACCTGCGCGTTCACCGCGCCCAGCAGCGCTGTCTTATCCGCATCGGGAACCGTGATTTCCTGTGCCCACATGCCGTCCTCGTCGATCACTCGCGTGCTGTCCAGTTCGATATCGTAAACGGCCCATTTGCCGTTCGTGTCTTTGCGCAGCGTATAGTACATCTCATACTC
The DNA here is from genome assembly GCF_010365285.1 of Paenibacillus rhizovicinus. NCBI lineage: Bacteria > Bacillati > Bacillota > Bacilli > Caryophanales > Paenibacillaceae > Paenibacillus > Paenibacillus rhizovicinus. The sequence continues at coordinate 4,651,254 of NZ_CP048286.1, read as the reverse complement.
GGATTCCGGGAAGAAACCGTCGCCGCTGATCTTCTTGTTTTGTTCCAGCGTGTAGACGACGGCTTCCGTCGACGAGTAGGTATCGATCGACATTTCCTTGTAGATCGTCTGGGTGTGGAGCTTCGCGTACTGTGCGCGAATATTCGCCTCCAGCTGTTTCTTCAGCGGCATCTGGGAATGGATCAGCGCCATGAAGGCGTCGGCATCCTGTTTGTCCTCGGCAGTCGCCAGGCCGTTCAATACCGCGAACAGTTCGGCTTGCTGCGCGGCTGTTGGGCCTTTGTCCGTAATCGTAACGGTTTTCTTCGCGCCGTCCCAGTCGACGTTCTTATCGGACAGCGTTGCAATGAAACGAACGCCCACCATCGTGCGGCCGTTCAGCAGCTTCATCTCGCCGTTAACCGGCACTTTCGCTCCGTCAACGAGCGCGCTCGTGCCTGTCGGCGTCATTTGGATGCTGCGGGAAGCCGACTTCGCATTGATCGTCTTCGTTGTTGCGTTGTAATCGATGGAATAGCCCAGCTTCGTAAAGAGCGTGCGGAATTCCACGAAGGTTTTGCCGTTCAACAATACGGGCGGAGACGGGAAAATAACCCACTCTCCGTTGAGTTTTACTTTAATGTCCGTGCTTATGCTCGCTGCGGAAGTCGTTCCCGCGAACATCGTTATCGCCATGACAAGCGTTAAAGCCAGTCCGATCCAACGTTTCATCTTCATCTGAATTCTCTCTCCCTATTACTCAAGTCGTAGTTTCCAAGCCCTCTTAGATTACCTAACATGACAGTATTTAACAATGATCCGAAAGGTTCAAATTCCGTGCGTTATCGCCGCAGGGGCGCCCATTGCCGGAACAACCGGATGCACAGCGTCACCCAGCACGCGCTGACCCAGTAGCCGGCGAGAACATCGGACGGGTAATGAACGCCGAGATAAACGCGGCTGAGGCCGATGCTTACGATCATCATGAAACTGAATGCCAGCAGCGCGATCCTCCATCCCCGATTCGGCAGATGCCTCCAAAGCAGATAGGTAACGAGAAAATAAAACGTGAACGCCGCCATCGATTGACCGCTCGGGTAACTGTAGCCCTGCTCCTCGACGATCCGGTGAATGTCCGGACGCGCGCGCCGGTAGATCGGCTTCAGCGCATCGTTCAGCAGCGTCGAGCCGAGCATGCCCCCGATAAGCAGGACGAGTTCCTTGCGATGCTTCAGCACGATATAGAGCACAACGGCAAGGACGAGCAGCGCCGGTATGATGACCGCCGACGAACCGACCTTGGCCAGTACCTTGGCAATCGCGGTCAGCGTATCGTTCTCCCAGCCTTGCACCGCATCGATGATCGAAGCGTCAAAATGCGCCAGCCTGTTGCGCGAGACGAGCATCGACAGCCCCTGAAATCCCGCAACCGCAAGCAATAATAAGATGATCCACATGATACGAACTCCCCCATTATATGAATGTTCTGTTCATTATAGCGGCTCTCGGGGGGAGTCGGCTACGGAAAAATCGGATTTCTCGCCGATTATCGCGCGTGATCCGCTTGCATGGCAGTCGCCGGTGCATCCAGGGTACACTTATGCTGAGACGGATAAATGATGGAGAAAACCCGAAGGAGGAATCTTGCATGAAGCATCAACCATTAGCCGGCCGCATTGCCGTCGTTGCCGGCGCTACCCGCGGTGCCGGACGCGGAATCGCGGTTCAATTGGGCAAGGCGGGCGCGACCGTATACGTGACCGGAAGAAGCTCGAAGCTCGGCTTGTCGGATATGGGCAGACGCGAGACGATCGAGGAAACGGCGGCGCTCGTCACGGAGGCAGGCGGCCGCGGCATTGCCGTGCGGACCGATTTCACCGTGGAAGCGGACGTCCGCGCGTTGTTTCAACAAGTGGACGAGGAGCAGGATGGCCGGCTGGATGTGCTGGTGAACGATATTTGGGGCGGCGATCCGCTCACCGTGTGGGGCCAGCCGTTCTGGGAGCATTCGCTCCATAACGGGCTGCTTGTGCAGCAGCGCGGCGTGCAGACGCATATGATGGCCAGCTATTATGCCGCGCCGCTCATGGTAAGCCGGCGGTCAGGACTTATTATTGAAATTACGGACGGCTACGATTACCGGTACCGCGGCAATTTGTATTACAGCCTGGCGAAGATCTCCGTCATTCACTTGGCGCAGGCCATGGCGGCGGACCTGGCGCCGCATAACGTGACCGCGCTGGCGCTGACGCCCGGCTTCCTCCGTTCCGAAGCCATGCTGGACCACTTCGGCGTCACGGAAGAGAACTGGCGCGAAGGCGCCGCGAAAGACGTGCATTTCCTGCAGTCGGAGACGCCTGCGTATGTCGGCCAAGCGGCAGCGGCGCTTGCCGCGGATCCGAACGTGCAGGCCAAATCGGGCAAGGCGCTGACCTCATGGGATCTGGCCGAGGAGTACGGGTACGCCGATGCCGACGGCAGCCGTCCTCACTGGGGACGTTATGCGGCCGAGCACGGCTTCTAGGTCAGCTCGATCCAGATCGCCGTTTTATCGTCGGACTTCTTCATGCGCGGATAAAGCGTGCAATCGGGGTCCGTATTCTCCAGATCCGTAAGCCATTCCAGATATCGGTCCAAACCCATATCCCTGACGAGCGCGGCGATTTCGGCCGCGCTGTCTTTGTCGGACACGCCGGGCGGCTTCGGGATGTACAAGCCGTCCGAGAACAGCAGCAGCGCGGCGGCGTTCGACGAGCTGATCCGGCCGAATTCCAAGTAGTCCGCGCACGCGGGGTCCCCGTTCAGCACGCCGTAACCGCCGGGACGGTTCGCGAGCGCCCGGCCGGCAATGAGTTGTCCCATGGTGTGCTCCCTCAGGTCGGCCGGAGCGGTCAAGCCGGCGGCGATGCCCTCGAACCAGACCGCCTTGCTGCGGTCGTCCACGTGCGCCAGCTGATCATGCGTCACGATGCGGATCGTGCCGTCGGCGTAATAGACGGCCAGCATGCAGTCGCCCAGCTGCGCGAATTCGATCCACGACGGGCCGATGCGCACGAACGCGGCGCAGGCGCTCCAAAGTTCTTCCGGCACATGCGGTGCTATGCCTGCCGCATCCATTGCCTCGCGAAGACGCGCGTTCGCCTGCAGCAGCATCTCCGGCAGCGGCTTTCCGGCCGACGCGTCGTCGCGGCAGGCAGCGGCGATGCCTTGGGCGGCCAAATAGCCTCCTGTTTCTCCACCCGGCCCGCGATACGGAGCGAAAGACGTCGCTCCATCAATGACCCCGTATAACCCGCGCCGCTCGTCGCATACGAGGGCATCCTCGTTCCATGCGCCGACGCCTTGCGCCGATCGGACTATTGCTTGCATCGAATCGCCTCCATCCGCATCTTGCCGAATTCGTTTCCGGCTCTCTCAACTCTATTACTCTCCTTCCACGATAATAGATGATTCGTGTGCAGGCAACCCCCGGCGAATCTCCTACGCAAAAATAAACCTTCACTTCCGCCAAGCCATAGCGGAAATGAAGGTTCAGATGACAGCTTCTGCCAAGCGTTCCGCTTCCGAAGCTCCCTCTCACTGCCAGCGGGAACCGCCCGGACGCGGACAATCCTTCGCAGCCAGCTTGGCGCGGACCCGGACGAAGCAGCCGCAGTGCGCGCAGGTCGAGCCGTACTGCAGCGAGGGACAGGCATCGCACTGTTCCAGGCGCGCTGCATATCCGTCGTCGCTCACGCAGTCTCCGGGATGCAGCGCCAGCTTGCCCAGCACCCGCTCGATCTGCTCGTCCGTGACGTGGACGGATGCGCTGCAGCCTTTGCAGGGCTCTTTGCCAACCGTGGACGCCTGCTGCATGGCTCGTTAACCGATGCGCAGCACGGCTACGGATGCCGGCGGGAGAACGACCTGGATCGTGCCGTCCGCCAGACGTTCCGCCCCCGAGAACGGTACCGGCTGGACGCGATCCGGTTGTTCCACCGTGTTATGCGCGTTCAGCACGTCGCCTTGCAGCAGCGTTCCGGCGATCGGCGCATCGTTCGCCGCCAGTCCGCGAAGCTCGAAGGACAGCACCGCATCCGCATCGTGGCTCAGGTTGCACAAGCTGATATGCATGCTGCCGTCTTGACCGCGCGAAGCCGAAATGCTCGTCTGCGGAATTTCCGCCCCGTCATAGGCATACGGCGCGGATTCGAAGACCAAGTCCAGCAGCTCCGCGTCATGATGCACTTTGAACATCTCGAACACATGGTACGTCGGCGTGACCGTCATTTTCCCGCCTTCCGTCAGCACGACGGCTTGCAGCACGTTCACCGTCTGGGCGATGTTCGCCATCCGCACCCGGTCGCTGTGCTTGTGGAAAATATGCAGCGTCGCGGCGGCAACGAGCGCGTCCCGCATCGTGTTCTGCTGGTATAAGAAGCCCGGGTTCGTGCCCGGCTCGACGTCGTACCAGGTGCCCCATTCGTCAACGATCAGGCTGATCCGTTTGCCGGGATCGTATTTGTCCATGATCGTCTTGTGCTTCGCGATCAGCTCGTCCATCACGAGCGATTTGCGCAGCGTCTCGAACCACGTCTTCTCGTCAAAATCCGTTGCCGAGCCTTTCGCGGCCCACACGAATGGAACCGTATAATAGTGCAGCGTCAGCGCGTCCATATACGGCGCGGCTTCGCGCATGAGCACTTCCGTCCAGTTATAGTTGAAATCGCTCGCTCCGCACGCGATTCTCGTAATCTTGTTATCGCCGTAATTGCGCACGTACGTCTGGTAGCGGCGGTACTCGTCCGCATAATACTCCGGACGCATGTTGCCGCCGCAGCCCCAGTTCTCGTTACCGACGCCGAAATAGTTGATCTTCCACGGTTTCTCGCGTCCCCCGGCCGCACGAAGCGCCGCCATCGGCGATTCGCCCTCGAACGTCATGTATTCCACCCATTCCTGCATTTCCTGCACCGTGCCGCTGCCGACATTGCCGTTGATGTACGGCTCGCAGCCGAGCAGCTCGCACAGAAGCAGGAACTCGTGCGTGCCGAAATGATTGTTCTCGACGACGCCGCCCCAATTCGTGTTCACCATCCGTTTGCGCGATTCCCGCGGACCGATGCCGTCCTTCCAGTGGTACTCGTCGGCGAAGCAGCCGCCCGGCCAGCGCAGCACCGGAATATTCAGTCCTTGAAGCGCTTGCAGAACGTCGTTGCGAATGCCTTGCGTATTGGGAATCTCGGAATCCTCGCCTACCCAGATCCCTTCGTATATACAACGTCCCAAATGCTCGGCGAAATGGCCGTAAATGTTGCGGTCGATGCTGCCGATCGGACGATCGGCGTTAATGATGGCGCGGTTAATCATGCTTGCGGTCAGCTCCTCTTTGAATAAGTATGATTAATATTTTTATTAATTAGTAAATAAAAATATGATATATACTCATTAAACAAGAAATCGGCCGATTTGACAATGCTATTCCGGCAAAAGAAATCGCGGCCCCGCACCGCAGCCAGAATCCGCTTGCCCTGGGCCCGGACATTCCGCCATGCCGGAAAAGCAAGAATTCATACTAAATGCGCAGGAATGCGCATTTATCTGTACCTTTATCGATGCTACGCTTGGCACATAGCCAAATTCCATATTTTTCAAAGGAGAGCCGCCTTCATGAATATTCAGGAGATGCTTGTCTCGCTCGGGGTACACGAGCAGACATTGAGCGAAACGGAGAAGCAAACGCTGAGCGAGCGGGGATTTATCGTCTTCGAAAGATTGATCGGCGAAGAACAGCTTGAAGCGCTGAGGGAGAGGTATGAGGCGCTCATGGCGAAATCGGCGGGAACGATTGCCCACCAGCGGGAAGCCGGAACGCGCCGGTTGTTCGATCTCGAGAATCAAGGTCCGGAATTCGACGCCATGTATGTCATGCCCAAGGTGCTTGCCGCCGTCTGGCATCTGCTCGGCCGCGATTTCCGGTTCGTTACGCTGAATGGCCGCGACGCCGTTCCCGGAGAAGGACTGCAAGCGCTGCACAGCGACTGGCCGTCGGGTCCGGACGGGCGGCTTAATGCGGTCACCTGCCTCGTCATGCTGGACGACTTCACTCCGACCAACGGCGCGACGCGCGTCGTGCCCGGCACACACCGGAGCGGCGTCAATCCCGCCTACGATTGGCCGAAAGGCAAGGCGCAGGAGGCGCATCCGGACGAAGTGCTCGTGCTCGCTCCCGCCGGATCGGTCGCCGTCATGTCCAGCCACCTGTGGCACGGCGGCACGCAGAACAGGACGGACGGTACGCGCAGGGCGCTGCATCCGTTCTACATGGGGAGAGAGCAGAAGCAGTCGGGCGCGCATCTGGATACGCGGGATTATATTCGAGTTAAAACATACAAGCGCCTCTCGCCCGCTGCGCGGTATCTGTTGAACGTGGAGTGGGATTCGATCTGAAACAGGCAGCGTGCAGAGGACGGCAATCGGCTGCCGGCGCGCGGTTGCGGCGCAGCCGGCGGGGCGATTGGCGGCGCGGTTGTAGCGCAGTCGGCTGCCGCTTGACCTCGCGGTTGCGACGCCCGACTGCGCCGCGTGTATGCGCCACTGGCGCTTGATCTCATCATCAGCCGCCGACACCGCCACTGTCCCCTTACGCTCTGGCCCGATGCATGGCCCGGTAAGCTCCCGGCGACGCTCCCATATGCTTATGGAACAGCCGGATAAAATAGTTCCCGTTCGGCTGGCCCGCCTGCTCCCCCACCTCCTGAACCGACAGGTCCGTCGTCAGCAACAGCGTGACGGCACGGTTCATTTGCAGGTGATGCATATACTGGAGCGGACTCATGCCGGTGAATTTTTTGAGGCAGCGGGAGAGGTAATCGAAGTTGTAATGCAGCGCGCCGGCCATCGCTTCAGCATCGAACGGTTCCAGCATATGCGCCTTCAAGTAATGCACGGCCCGCTCCGAAATTTGGTACGGCCGGCTGTTCAAGCCGCCGCTGATCGTCGATTGCAGCCGCTCGAACAGCTCGCCGACGAGCACGTTGAGCCGCAGCGAGTTGCGCAAGGTCAGCGTTTCGTGAAGCTCCGTCATCTCGTCCAGCAGCGGCACGAGCAGCGCGGGATCGATATTGGCATGCTTCGGCAGGTACATGTATTGATCCACCGGCGTCAGGTCCTTGTCGGTCCCTTTGCCCAGCAGCGTCGACCACATGATCGCTTCGTGCCCCTTCGTCACCGGCGGATGGGGATGGCTGAAATGCACCCAGTACAGCTCCGTCGGCTCCGTCACCGGCCGCTGCCCGAAATGCGTCCGCCCCGGTTCCAAAATAAGCAGGTCTCCCCGTTCCAATTCGTAAGCCGTATCGTCCTCCGTCATATAAAACCGTCCGCGAACGACGTACAGCATATCGTACACGCTGAACGACCGCTTGAAATGCTGCAGGCCATGCGGCCATACGGCATGTCCGATCATGAGCAGCTGGGGAAGCGGCGGAATGCGCAGCTCCAAACAATCCAACCTCGTCACCGCCTTCTATCGCAATAGTGGTGCCCGTTGCTTTTACCGTGTATTATACGGCATCGCCGGGCGGCCAACTAGTCGATATTGTGCTATTTTGGGCAGAAAACGGCGCTACCCAGCCTGCATTGCAATCCCTTACATTAAAGACAAGACATCTCTACCGAATGGGAGGAAGTTCACGATGCGTTTCCGCCAGGTCCATCTTGATTTTCATACGTCCGAGGCGATCGGCCAGATCGGCAGCCGGTTCTCCAAGGAACAGTTTCAAAGCATGCTGCGCAAAGGCCATGTCGATTCCATTACCGTATTCTCCAAATGCCATCACGGCTGGGCCTACCACCCTTCCGAAGCCAATGAAATCCATCCCGAACTGAAATTCGACCTGCTCGCCGCGATGATCAATGCCGCGCACGAGATCGGCGTCAACACGCCCGTCTACATCTCCGCGGGACTCGACGAGAAAATCACCCGCCGTCATCCGGAATGGCTGATCCGCGGCAAGAACGAAAGCACGACATGGGCGGGCGACTTCATGTCCCCGGGCTACCACCGGCTTTGCATGAACACGCCGTATCTGGATATCCTCGTCGCGCAGATCGAAGAGGTCGTGCAGAATTACGATACGAACGGCATTTTCCTCGATATCGTCGGCGTCGTTCCTTGCTATTGCCAAGCCTGCGTCGCCTCCATCCGCGCCGAAGGCGGCGATCCTCGCGACGACGACGCGATGCTTGCGCTGTGGGAGCGGACGTATGCCAACTACGCCGCGCGGACGAATGAAGCGGTGCATAAACACAACCCGGGTCTGCCCGTCTTCCATAACGGCGGGCATATCCGCCGCGGCCGGCGCGACCTGGCGCATTTCAACACCCATCTGGAGCTGGAATCGCTGCCGACGGGAGGCTGGGGCTACGATCATTTCCCGATGTCGGCGCGCTACGTGCAGACGCTCGGCATGGACTACCTCGGCATGACGGGCAAGTTCCATACTACCTGGGGCGAATTCGGGGGCTATAAGCATCCCAACGCGCTCCGCTACGAGACGGCGCTCAGCCTCGCGAACGGCGCCCGCTGCTCGATCGGCGACCAGCTCCATCCGGCGGGCGTCATGGACGAAGCGACCTATGCCCTGATCGGCGCGGCGTACAGCGAAGTGGAAGCGAAGGAAGCATGGTGCAGCGACGTCGAAGCCGCGGCGGACATCGCCCTGCTGACGATCGAAGCGCTCCATCCGGAGAAGGAAGAGCTTCACGGCCTGGCAAAAGGCAGCTCCGACGCCGGCGCCGTCCGCATGCTGCTGGAAGGCAAGTTCCTGTTCGATGTCGTGGATCGGGAAGCGGATTTCGCCAGCTACAAAGTATTGCTCCTGCCGGACCGCGCGATCGTCGACGACCGCCTGCAAGCGAAGATCGACAGCTTCCTCGCATCCGGCGGCAAGCTGCTCGCATCCGGCGAATCCGGCCTCAAGGCAGGCAGCGGCGCCCAAGGCGGCTCCGGCGGATCTGCTGCAAGCAGCGCTGGTGCTTCCGGCGAATCCGATCCGCTCGGCGGTTTTGCCTGGGATCTCGGCGCCGCGTATCTCGGCCGCTCCGCGTACAAGCCGAGCTACTTCCGGCCGGACTTCTCCGTCGCCGGCTTGCCTCCGGCATCGTTCATCATGTACGCGGATGGCCAGGAAGTGGAGCTGAGCGATGGCGGCCAACCGCTCGGAACGCGCGAAAATTCGTATTTCAACCGCGACATCTTCACGTTCTGCTCGCATCAGCATACGCCCAACACCGGCCAACCCGCGGGCCCGGGCATGACGGAAGGCAAAGACGGCATCTACATTGCCTGGAACGTCTTCGAGGACTACGCGTCCAAGGGCAGCCTCGCGCTGAAGGAAACCGTCCTCTATGCGCTGAACCGCCTGCTGCCGGAAAAGACGCTGGCGACATCGCTGCCCGCGCAGGGCATCGTTACGCTGCAGAAACAGGAAAGCCATAATCGCTGGGTGCAGCATTTGCTGTACGCAGCCCCGGTCACGCGCGGCGAAAACATCCAAATCATCGAGGATCTAACGCCGCTGTACAACACAGCGGTCACCGTGCGTGCGGATCGGCCGGTGAAGGCCGTTTATCTGGCGCCAAGCGGCGAGGCGCTTCCGTTCGAGCAATCGGGCGGCGCGGTCAGCTACGCCGTGCCGGAATTCACGTGCCATGCCATGGTCGTGCTGCAATTCTAAACGGGAGAGTACGGCCGTGGTTCCGCCAAGGAACGGCCGTGGTTCCGCCAAGGAACGGCCGTGGTTCCGCCAAGGAACGGCCCTGGTTCCGCCAAGGAACGGCCCTGGTTCCGCCAAGGATCGGCCGTGGTTCCGCCAAGGATCGGCCCCCTTGCCGGGGCCGTTAGCCAAACTGCTCACCACGACTCCGAAAACAGCCCAAGATTCTTATCAGGCAACGAGACGCTTGCCTGACTCAAGCGTAACGAACTCCAGACGCCTTATGAAGGGCTAAAATGGCAGATTCGGCGGCTAACGAACCGTACACACGTTATCTCCTGCAATATGCCGTTTATTAGGCTTATTTTCTCCTCTTGAGCATTCATAAGCGTTTCTGGATTCGTTAGAATAAGCAAGGACGCTAAAAAGCACAAATAACGCTATCCGGGTTCGTTACATGATCAAGCAACCGCCGTACGGTTGGAATTCGATGGCGGCACCGAATGTAGGCAGCTCGCATCACGGGCAACTCGCATTGCGGGCAGATCGTTATGCGGTCTGCTCGCTATGCGGACTGCTCGCATCGCGGGCAACTCCAACGCGGTCTGCTCGCTACGCGGTCTGATCGCTACGTGGTCTGCTCGCTACGCGGTCTGCTCGCTACGCGGTCTGCTCGCTACGCGAACTGCTCGCTACGCGAACTGCTCGCTACACGGACTGCTCGCTACGCGAACTGCTCGCTACACGGACTGCTCGCTACGCGAACTGCTCGCTACGCGAACTGCTCGCTACACGAACTGCTCGCTACGCGAACTGCTCGCTACACGGACTGCTCGCTATGCGGACTGCTCGCTATGCGGATTGCTCGCATCGCGGGCAACTCCAACGCAGTCTGCTCGCTACACGGACTGCTCGCTATGCGGACTGCTCGCATCGCGGGCAACTCCAACGCGGTCTGCTCGCTACGCGGTCTGCTCGCTACGCGGTCTGCTCGCTACGCGAACTGCTCGCTACGCGGACTGCTCCCATCGCAAGCGAGTACCACGCTACGCGAGCCCCTCGCTCCCATCCGTATGCAGCATCAGGCGCATACCATAAAAGGCAGGTCGGGACATCTCGTCCCGACCTGCCTTTTATTCATCGCCCGAGAGAATCGACCGGCGCGCGGCATTCGCCGACTTCCGGCAACGCCCCGCCGTATCGGCATAGTCCGATCGCCGCACGCTGCTTCAGCTTCACGCCGCTTCCGATAGCGTCTTGATATGCTGCATCACTTCCAAATGCACGTTGCGCACGATGCTCTTCGCCCACACGTTGAAGTACAGCGGCGGCTTCACTTTCAAGTCGTACCAGCTGTTGCCGATCAGCGTCGTCGTGCCGTCGCCGTTGTCCTTCAGGATGAACTGCCCCTTCTGCAGATCCAGATGCCCCATGATTTCCGGATCGTCCGGCTGCTTCGTAATGTCGAAGGTCAGCTTAACCCCCGGCTCCAGCTCCGCGATCCGCTCGTCGAATACGATGCCGTTCGAGAAGATGCATTTGCGCCATGCCCCGACGAAATCGCCCTCCGCCGTCGACTGTACCGGGCTCGGAAGGCCGATCCGAAACAGCCAATATTCCGGCTTCTCCGTAATCGGATCGAAGGCAACGACATGCTTCCATACTTCATCCGGACTGGCGTCGATGACGACGGTGTCGCTGACAAGCGTGCTGCCGCCAGGCGAAGCGGTGACGAGGTTAGCAACCAAGAGCACGCCCAATCCTGCCAGAATCGAAATATTGACCCGATGGTCGACCTTTCTGAACATGCCCCAGCCGATCAACATCCCCATCATGATGAAGAAGTAAATCAGCGGCGAGAGAATGAGTAAGCAAATATACCCTTCCCTCAAGAGCAAAGCCGCTCCCAGATTCACGACAAGCAGGTTGTACAATCCGTACAGCATATACTTCGGCGCGCCTACTTTCTCGCCCCGCAGCACATAAGCATTGACGATGCCGATGACGATCGGCACAACGATGAAATCCGCAAAGATGTAGACCCCGTTAAAATTCTCCTGCCACTTTAACGCAAGCATGCTGAGCAGCAACAGAATGACGGCGAGCCCGTTCCCGCAGGCAATACCGAGCCAAACTTTCGCCGTCCGGCTCTTCTCCTTGATGCCTGGTCCTTCTCCCATGAAAGTTCACGCCCCCAGTTTCTCTTACTTCCGGTGCATCTTGAACTCCAAGAACAGTTCGTTATAGTGAGCCAGCATCTTTTTACCCAAATTCTTGTACACTTCAAGCTTCGACGTCAGCTCCGGGGCCGGATAGAACCGTTTATCCCCCGAGATATCCTCCGGCAAGTATTCGAGCGCCTTCGCGTTCGGCGTGGCGTAGCCGACGTATTCGGCGTTCTGCGCGGCATGCTTCGGATCGAGCATGAAGTTGATGAACTTGTGCGCGCCCTCGACGTTCTTCGCCGTCTTCGGAATGACCATGTTGTCGAACCACAGGTTCGAGCCTTCCTCCGGCACGACGTAATCCAGCTTGTCGTTGGCGTCCATGATCTCCGACGCGTCGCCGGACCAGACGACGCCGACCGCCGCTTCTTCGTTCGCCAGCAGCATCTTGATCTCGTCGCCGACGATCGCCTTCACGTTCGGCGTCAGCTTGTTCAACTTCGCCTTCGCTTCCTGCAGATGGTCCTCGTTCGTATCGTTGAGCGAATAATGCAGGCTGTTCAAGCCGAACCCGATAACCTCGCGCGCGCCGTCGACGAGCAGAATCTGATTGCGCAGGCTCGGGTCCCACAGATCGTTCCAGCTCTTGAACGTGCGGCCTCCGAGCATCTCCGAGTTGTACACGATACCGACTGTTCCCCAGAAATACGGAATGGAATATTCGTTATTCGGGTCGAATGAGAGGTTCATGAACCTCGGATTAATATATTTCAAATTCGGCAGCTTAGACTTGTCGATCGGCAGCAGCAGGTTTTCTTCCTTCATTTTGCTGATCGCATATTCGGAAGGCACGCTGATGTCGAACGTCGTGCCGCCTTGTTCGATCTTCGTCATCATCGCCTCGTTGGAATCGAAGGTTTGGTAAATGACCTTGATGCCGGATTCTTTCTCGAATTCCGATATCAGATCCGGGTCGATGTAATCGCCCCAGTTATAAATCGTCAGCGTGTTCGCGCCGGAGAAGCCCTCGGACGAATTCAGCGCGGAAGCGCCGTACATTAGGGCAAATCCGAGGATGACGACAAGGAGCAGCATACGCAGCAGCTGGTTCATTCGTTCGGCACCTTCCAATCTACGGCCCGGCCTTTACGTCCCGCGCTGTTATTCTGACCGCGGCGGCTGATCATATAATACCCGACGACAAGCGCCAGCGTGAACAGGAAGATCAGCGTCGACAGCGCATTGATCGACAAGGATACGCCCTGTCTAGCTCTGGAATAGATCTCGACGGAAAGCGTCGTAAAACCATTCCCCGTGACGAAGAACGTGACTGCGAAATCGTCCAGCGAGTACGTCAGCGCCATGAAGAATCCTGCGAAAATGCCGGATTTGATAAACGGCAGCACGACTTTCCCTAGCACGTCCCATTCCGTCGCCCCAAGATCGCGCGCGGCATCCAGCAGCGTCGGGCTCATTTCCTTTAGCTTGGGCAGCACCATGATAACGACGATCGGCACGCTGAACGCGATATGCGAGATGAGCACGGACGCGAAGCCGAGCTTGATGCCGAGCATCGTGAACAGAATAAGGAACGAAGCGCCGATGATGACGTCCGGGCTGACGATCAGCACGTTGTTGAGCGACAGCAGCGCATTCTGATTTTGCAGCTTCCGCAGCCGATGGATCGCAATCGCGCCGATCACGCCGAGAATCGTCGAGATCACCGAAGAGAAGAGCGCAATGACGATCGTATTCATCAGGATGATCAGGAGCCTCGTATCCGCGAACACCTCCCGGTACCAATGCCAGGTGAAGCCCTCGAAACCGTGCATCGTCTCGCCGCTGTTGAACGAGTAGTACGCAAGGTACAGAATCGGCGCATACAGGATGATGAACACGAGCCACAGATATAAATGCGATACTTTAAACTTGGAACTCATGTCCGATCACCTCCTTGTCCGGCCGCGCGTACCGGTAAGCACCATAATAATCGCCATCGCGAGAATGAGGAACACCGCGATCGTCGCGCCCATGCCCCAGTCCTGCGTAACGAGAAAATGCTGCTCGATCGCCGTGCCTAGCGTAATGATGCGGCTTCCCGCGATGAGCCGCGTAATCATGAAGAGCGACAGCGCCGGGATGAATACCGCCTGGCAGCCGGACTTCACGCCGTTGATCGTCAGCGGGAAGATGACGCGGCGGAACGTCGTCCATGGCGAAGCGCCCAGGTCGCGCGAGGCGTCGATGAGCGACGGGTTCATTTCCTCCAGCGCATTGAACACCGGCAGAATCATGAACGGGATGAAGATGTACACCGATACGAAAATAAAACTGAAATCCGTAAACAAAATTTGCTGCTGCCCGATGCCGATTGTCTTCAGAATGGCATTGGCCGCGCCGTAGGTGCCGAACAATCCGATAAACGCATACGTCTTCAGCAGCAGGTTAATCCAGCTCGGCAGAATAATCAGGAGCAGCCATAGCTGCTTATGCTTCGTCTTCGTCAGCAGGTATGCCGCCGGATAACCGACCAGCAGCGAGAAGGCCGTAATGAGGAAGGCGTACCAGAACGAGCTGAACGTCATTTTCATATAGACGGGCGTGAAGAAATGCACATAGTTCGAGAACGTGAAGGCGCCCTCCACGTCGAACAGCGAATCGTATACGATCAAGAGGATCGGCGCGAAGACGAACAGCACCATCCAGAGCATATAGGGCACGAGATAGAGATTGCGCGAACGGGGCAGCGAACGGTTCTGCGCCAGCGCTTCCGCAGCCGGCCTCATGCGTACGCCTCCAGCCGCTTGTCGAACTCTTCTTCCGTCTCGTTAAACCGCATGACGTGAATGGCTTCGGGGTCGAACGTCAGGCCGATCGCTTCGCCGACCTCCGCCTTGCGCGTGGAGTGCACGAGCCAGCGGTTGCCCGCCTCGTCGGCGCATTGGATCTCATAGTGAACGCCGCGGAACAGCTGCGCTTCGACGCGCACCTGCAGCTTCGCTTCGCCCGCGCGCGTGATCTCGAGATCCTCGGGACGAATGACGATATCGACCGGTTCGTTCGGCTGCAGCCCTTGGTCGACGCACGTAAACGTTTTGCCCGCGAATTCAACCAGGAAGTCCGCCGTCATCCGGCCGGCCACGATATTAGACTCTCCGATGAAATCAGCCACGAAACGGTTGATCGGCTCGTCGTAAATGTCCGTCGGCGTGCCGCTTTGCTGGATTTTGCCCTCGTTCAGCACGAAGATTTCATCCGACATCGCGAGCGCTTCCTCCTGGTCGTGTGTCACGAAAATAAACGTAATGCCCAGACGCCGCTGCAAATCGCGCAGTTCCACCTGCATCTCGGTGCGAAGCTTCAGATCGAGCGCCGACAACGGCTCGTCGAGCAGAATGATTTCCGGACGGTTCACGATGGCCCGGGCGATCGCGACGCGCTGCCGCTGGCCGCCGGACATCTCCGTGATCTCCCGGTTCTCGTAGCCGGCGAGGTTGACGAAACGGAGCGCCTCCAGCACCTTCTCCTTGATGTCCGCCTGTTTCATCTTCTTGATGCGCAGGCCGAACGCGATGTTCTCGAACACGTTCAAATGCGGGAACAGGGCGTAGTCCTGAAACACCGTATTCACTTGACGCTTGTTCGCGGGCACGTGGTTGATCAGCTTGCCGTCAAAATAAATCTCGCCCTTCGTCGGTTCCGTAAAGCCCGCGATAAGGCGCAATATCGTCGTTTTGCCGCAGCCGGAAGGTCCCAGCAGCGTGTAAAATTTGCCTCGTTCGATCTCGAAGCTGACGTTCTTCAGTACGGCGTCGTCTCCTTCGTACTGTTTCGTGACGCCCCGGAAAGAGATGATCGTCCCCGGGCTCGCTTGTCCGTTCATAAACTGGCAACCCCCCCTATAAAATATCGAACAATGATGAATGGTGTAAAAAGAACCTCTATTGGATAGTATACCCATCCGGGACCAACACGATGATCTCAGTGCTCGTTAAACTCCGTGCGCGCTGCGCTTGTGCTTACGTTCCCGTTACGATTCGCCCGTCCGCATCGGCGCCTCGAACGACGAAGCTGCCGATTTCCTGTGCTTCCAGCTCCTCGACCACGATGCCGTATTGCTTCGCGACATCCAATTCGACGTACACGGACGCGTTCTTCTTCACTTCCGCACTGTCCTTCGGCGCATTCAGCCGATCGTTGCTGATGATCACTTTCCGGATGGCGGCATCCGATGACTCGGCGGCAAATACGATCTCACGCTTGCCGTCTTTGCCGCTCGCCCCCGTCGAAAACCAAGCATAACGAACACTGGACTGCCCATCCAGAGCAGCCATCTCGACGGATGTGCCCGGCTTGTGCAGGAAGCCGAATTTGTTATGCACGATCTGCACTCTGCTCTGGCTTCCGTTCGACATCATGACGATGACGTCACTGCCGAACGGCTGCTCGTACGCTTTCGTCAGCCCGTTATATACGCCTGCGCTGCGCAGCGCTTCCTTCTCCGTGAACGCATACCCCGTCTGATGGAAGGCGAAATAGGCGACCGCCACGACCAGCAGCAGGATCGCCAGTACCGCGTTTCTTCTCTTCATGCTTCAATCTCCTTCTCGTACCTCAGCTGGACAAAAGCATCCCCCCGCATAACGACGCGCTGTTGGCCGTCTGGCCGAAAGCCCCGCCGTTCGTAGAAACGCCTCGCCCCCGCGTTCTTCTCCAGCACCCACAAGCCGGCCGTCGTACAGCCCCGCTCCCGCAGCCGCTCCATTCCCCAACCCATCAGCCTCGTCCCTAACTTGTGTCCCCAGTATTCGCGCAGCAAATACAAAGCGGTGATTTCACCGTCTTCGCTCCGCGCATCGATTGGCAATCCCAGACTTATGTATCCTGCCGCCCTATTGTCGACGAGCAGCATCGCGGTATACTCCTGATTGTCTCTCAGCCGCTCCCGGCAACCGGCTTGCCGGTTCTCCGCGGTCACTTTGCTCAAGAAATCATTCGGCAGCAGTCTGCGGTAGGCATCGTGATAGCTTCTTGCCTGCAGCTCGCCGAGTTCGAACCAATCGGCCGGCAGCGCCTGCCGGATTACAGCCGCTTTCAACACGTTTACGCAGCTCCTTCTGTTGGGAATGATTTTGCGTAGGCCTTCTTTCTGTTGAATCGATTGAGGCCGCATATGCATCTAAGGCAGTTCTACAGCCCGTCTTTCACCGATTATACCAACCGTCCTACTTTTTGAAAATAAGTGAATTCGTTTCCGTTCCAATCCGAAACCGAATGAAATATTTTCATTCCGTTTCGAAATCTTTTGTGTTACGATGATTGCAAAATGAAAGCAAGAGGTGGAATCTTGTCTACTAAAACACCGCATCCGTTCACGCTGCCCGTCGTTTCGTTAGACGAAACCGACCGTAAAATTCTAACCTCGCTCCACGAGAACGCGCGCATTTCCTATACGGAGCTGGGCAAATTAGTCGGCCTATCGCGCGTCGCCGTCCAGACACGGATCGCCGCGCTGATGGACGAAGGGGTCATCGAACGTTTTACGGCCGTGATCAACCCCGCCCGCATCGGCATCGAGGTATCCGCCTTCTTCAACGTCGAGGTCGAGCCGCAATTTCTGGAGGATGTCTCCAGCAAGCTCGCGGACGAACCGGAAGTGACAAGTCTATACCATATGAGCGGACCGAGCAAGCTGCATATGCACGGCATTTTCGAGACGATTCAAGGGATGGAACGTTTCCTCGTCGAGAAGGTGTACGCGATGCCGGGGATCGTCAGCGTGGACAGCCAATTGTTGTTGAAGCGGTATAAGTCCCGTATGGGCATGAAATTGTAAAAACGTTGCCTTAGGGCATGTGACCTGCGGTCAGTATGGGTCTCCGCTCGCTGTTGTATTTCGGATATCCTCGATTAGATACGTGATTAGAGGTTGATATCCGAATACAAAGGCGAACGCTCGCGCTGCTCCGAGTTCATCTTGACCTCCGGTCACACTTTTTTACACGCTTTTACAATGGGGGAGAAGAAGAAAAGAAAAAGAAGAAACAAAGACAGCTATAAAGAAAGAAACCGAAGGGTAGGAGAAAACCATGCTGACGGAATTGTGGAAATTGTTTCTTTCTTTTGGCCGGGCGACGATGCTTGGTTATGGGGGCGGGCCTTCGATTATACCGCTCTACGAGAACGAGGTCGTGGGCCGGATGTCTTGGATGTCGACGGAGGATTTCGGGCATGCGCTGGCGTTCGGCAATTCGCTGCCGGGACCGATCGCCACGAAGCTTGCGGCTTATATCGGCTTCAAGGTAGCCGGCTGGCCGGGCGCCATTGTTGCGCTTGCCGCCGTCGTGCTGCCGACCGCGCTGCTCATGATCGTGCTCGTCGGGGTCATGAACAAATTGCAGAACAACCCGTACATTAAAGGGATGATTCGCGGCATTCAGCCTGTCATCTTCGTCATGATGGCGATGCTGGCGTACGATTTTGCCAAATACGCGATGAAGACGACGCCGGGCTTCATTACGTTCATTCCGTTTCTGCTGGCCGTGGGCTACTTCGTTCTCGTATATTACTTGAACCTGAGCGCACTGTACGGCATCATCGGCTCGCTCGTAATCGGGGCCTTGTTCCTGCGAGGATAGCTTGGCTGCGCTCCGGACTGACGCCGTAAACCAACCATGAGACCAACCAACCAACAAGAAGACCAGCATCCCGCGCATGAACATGAGCGCGGAATGCTGGTCTTTCCTTGTTATGCCCTCATGCGCCGCCTTAATCGAACAGGCGCATCCGTCAATAAACCGAGATCTTGTCGAAGTCCGGCGCCCATACGCCCGCCGCGTTCGTGTAGAATTTCAGCGTATTGCTGCCTGCGTTCAGCGATACGCTGACAGTGATCGTCCCGACGGTGCTGAAGCTGCCTGTCGGCGGGAAGCTTAACGTCACGGCCGTACCGCCGTTGACGCTCAGCAGCGCGCTGCGTGCCGACGTATCGCCGTTCAAGTACGCGATCGTCAACGTGCGCGTGCCGGCGCTGCTCATCGTCACGTTGTTGAACTGCAGCGTGCCGGCGTTGTTGCCCACGTTCTTCACGTCGCTGCCGCCCGAACATGCCGTGCACGCGCTCACGGACGCGCCGCCCGCAAGCGTGTTGCCCGTCGCCTCGGCTTCCGCATCCGTCGCGAGCAGCGTGATTTTGTCAAAGTCCGGTGCCCATACGCCCGCCGCATTCGTATAGAACTTCAGCGTGTTATTCCCCGCATTCAGCGTAATATTCACCGTGATCGTTCCGACCGTGGTGAAGCTGCCTGTCGGCGGGAAGCTCAGCGTCGTCGCCGTTCCGCCGTTGACGCTGAGCAGCGCGCTGCGCGCCGAAGCATCGCCGTTCGCGTATGCGATCGTCACCGTCCGCGTGCCGGCGCTGCCGGCATTGACGTTGTTGAATTGCAGCGTGCCGGCATTATTGCCCACGTTCTTCACGACGCTGCCGCCCGAGCAAGCCGTGCACGCGCTCACGGACGCGCCGCCGGCAAGCGTATTCGCCGAGGCTTCGGCTTCATAGCTGAGCGCAGGCGTCGAAGGCGGGGTGCTGCCTTGCACGCCGGCCGTCCAGTCCGTGCCGCCGAATTCGTAAGCGCCTTTGTCCGGCGCGGAGCCCGCATAGCCGTTCGTCCACGGCGCATGCGCCGTGCCCGCGTTAATGGCGCTCGAACCGGATGCGAGACGGAAATTATGGTTCGCCGCGTCGACGAAGTTCGAGGAAGCCGCGTTAAGCAAGTTGTTGTCCTGCGTGAATGCCGGCGTGCCCGCCATCGTCACGAGCGTCGATGGAACGTTGTACGCGGTGTTGTTGTAGATATACCGGCCGCCGTTCGTCGGCGCGTTCATGCGGAATGCCGCGTCCTGGCCGATGTTGTAGATGACGTTATGATGCGCGATCGCGTTGTCCGTGCCGTTGTCCATGTAGATCGCCGGCACGACGCCGGCCCGGGTTCCGCTCTGCCAATAGATGTCGTGGATGTAGTTGTACGCTACCGTCGAGTTCAGCAGGTCGCCTCCCAGATAGACCGGCGCGCCGTCGTCGGCGACGATGTTCGTGCGGTAGACGTCGTTATGCTCGAAATAGCCCGGCCGCGTGAAATGAATCGCCGATCTGCCCGTATTGTAGATCGTGTTGTACGTGATCGTCGTGTAATTGCGGTCGTTATAGCCGTTGTCCTCGAGCCGCACCGGCGCGTCGTAGCTGCCGTTCTGGTCGGCGTCGTGGATGTAGTTGTTCGTAATGACGTTGTTCGAGCCCTTGTCGATCAAGAAGATGTTGCCGTCGCTGAAGCCGAAATCGCCGTTCTTCACCGTGTTGTTGCTGCCCATGATATGAATGCCGTCATCCGTGACGGGATGCGTATGATACAGGCCGCGCGCGTTGTGGGAGAAGATATACGTTGCGGTCATGCCGTCGATGACGTTGTTGTCGCCGGTGATTTTCATCTCCGCGCCTGTGATGTCGATGCCCGTGAAACGGATGTTCGACTTGCCCGTCAGATCGATCGCCTGCCGCCTCGCCTTGACCTCGACCGTCTTGGTCGAAGGGCTGCCGCCGCCCGGCGCGTACAAGTACAGCTTCGATGCCGCCGAATCGTAGAACCATTCTTTCTCGGCGTCGAGCAAGCCAAGCTTTCCGGCCAGATAGTAATAATTCTTGTCCCCGCGCGTCGTATCGCCCGGATTCGTATAATCGCCCATATCGCCAGGGATGGCGAAATTCACGGTGCCGCCGCCGCTGCCCGTCACGGTCGCGCCCCAGGCCGTCCATTTCGCGGCGGAAATCGACCATACGATCGCGCCGTTATACCAGCCGGACGATTGATTCGGCATCGCGGAATCGGTAATGCTCGTCAGGCTGCCGCTTCCGATGGCCGCGCCGTCGTTCGTCATCGGGCTCGCGCCGGTCTTGTTCGGCCATCGGGCATACGTCATGTTGCTGCCGTTCACGAAGACGGCATTCTCGTCGCCCAAGCCCATCGTGAGATTCGTCGAATAAATATTCCCGCTGTAAGCGGTCCAGCTCGTAGTCACCGGATCCAGGCCGGAGATCAGCACGTCTTCGCCTTGGTACGCTTGGTAATTGATCGGACTGCCCGTCGTCCCGCTGTTGGCCGGCGTGACCGTCTCGCGGTAGGTGCCTCCTCGAATGTAGACCGTATCGCCCGCGGCCGCGACGGAAGCCGCCTTCTGGATCGTCTTGAACGGCGTGCCGAGCGAGGTGCCGTTGTTGCTGTCGCTGCCTCCCGGAGCGACGTAATAATTCGAAGCCGCATGCGCGGCTTGCGGAGCAACTACACCGGCTGAAAGCGCTGTCAATAATGCGGTGGATAAGAAAAACCCTGCAAATCGCTTGCGTTTGCCGTGCCGCTCTGCATTTCGAATTCCTTTGCTTGACCAGCCAATCTTCATAAAAACCCTCCTCAGATCGTATAAATATGCGTCCGGCAAAGGCAACGCATTGCCGGACGCCTTCATTCCCGCGCAGCTTAATGCTTCAGCAATTCCGCGCTAATCAGTTGAAACGTACCCGTCCCTCCGAAATTATTCTTCGCCGTCAACCGCAAGTACGATGCCGATACCGATGGAAACAGAATGACCTGCTTGCCGCGCTGATTGCGCAGTTCGCCGGATGCAACCGCTTCGCCCCACGTCTCTCCGTCATCGCTGACATATATCTCGTACGCCTTGATTCGCTCGCTGACCGGAGCCGCGTAACCCCCGCCTTCGCCGGCCGCGCCGGTCTCGGGCTGCACCAGGCTGATTCCCCTGAGCTCGGTCTTGTCAGCCAGGCTGAAGGTCAGCGATTGCGGCCATTGGCCCGCCATCGCGCTCCTGAAGTAGCGGTCGTAATGGCTGTCGAGCACGTTGGAAGCCGGCGCATACGGCATCTCCCATCTCGTGCTGACGGTGATCTCGTTCCGCGGCACGACGCCGACTTCGGCGGAGACGGTCAGCTTCAACACCCGATCCCCGTCCCGGTCAACCGCGTCCCACGAAGGCGAGGAGATTGTCAGCCATCCGTCCTGCTGCGAGAATGCGAGCGGCTCGGCGGTCTTCAAATCCAGCACGCGCTCCACGGCATAACCCGCGTCGGGCAGCGTCAGCTGCGAACCGCCAGGTGGCGTAAGCACGTGCAAATAGTGCACGCGTTCGCCGGGAACGAGCGTCGTCACGCCGTAAGCGCCGTCCTGCCAATACCCCGGCGGGAATCCGCCATGATCGTAGCCGCCGCCGTACGTGCCGTAAATCGATTCGGACGCCCAGGAAAGGTACTGTTCGAAATGAGCGGTGAAGCTGTTCACCACTTCCGGGAAATCGCCGCCGATCTTCGGGCCATAACCCAAATGGGCATTCCAGGACGATCCCGCGATCGTCACGATCCGTTTCACGAACTCCTGGTCGCTGGCGACATTCGCATAGTTCAACTCATAGGCGCCCCAGTCCGGCTTGCCTTCTCCAAGATAGAACCAGTCCCATTTCATCTTAAAAGCGAACTCCTTGTCATGAGGGCCTACCCACGTGCCGCTGGCATAGTCGAACTCCGGCGTGCAATCCTTGCCGAAATCCTCCAGCGCCATCGCATCCTCGTCCGCCACCGGAGCGTCGCTGAAATCGTTATTGATCAGGATCAAATCCTCGCGCCGCGCATGGAGCCGGGCGAATACGTCCTGCGCCTCCAGCTTGTCGTGGTAGCCGTCGAACCAGAAGCCGGCAACTTCCGGATAGCGGTCCAGCAGCTCGAACATGACGTCCATGCTGTAGGTCAGCCAGCCGTCGCGGGCGATAATATCGACCTGCTCGTCGCCTTTGTACGCGCGGTAGGCTTCGCGATCCAGCCATTGAATGCCGTGATGGAAGGCATGCTTCGAATCCCTGTTGATGTAGATGACGATGCGGATGCCTTCAGCCGTCGCGGCATCGATGACTTCACGCAAATAGTCGCGCTTCGTGCACGGACTGCCCGGCACGTCGGAAGGCCATATTTTCAAATAGCCCATGTCGCAGTGGAACGTTGCAAGCGTAATATATTTGGCTTTCAGACGCACTGCGGTAGTCACCCACCGCTGCGCGCTCCAGCCGTTGTCCGCGGCCGCCTGCTCGAAATCTTCGACCGTTTCATAGGCATAGGGCGTCTCGGAATCGAACGGATCCTTATCATAATCGCCGGTGCGCATGCCCCAGTGGAGGAACAATCCGATGCGCGCATCGCGGTACCATGTCCGAAGCCGTTCTTCTGTCGCTGCTGAATTCATTGCTTCATGCACCTTCCCTTAATAAACGTTTTGAATGGATAACGGATTCGCGAGGCGATACGCGAACTAGCTTGCCAGCACGCCAGCAAGCTAGGTTCACGCCTTCATTCGTTATTGCACGGTCAAGCACAATCTGATTGGTTCAGCTCGTTGCTTGCTTGGGTTATTACTTGTTCGCTTTCCAAGCGTCGACTTGCTTCTGCGCTTCGGCAACGATTTTGTCGAGGCCCGCTTTTTGCAGACGGTCGAGCATGTCAGGCAGCTTCTTCGCAGGGTCGACAGCGCCGGTGCTCAGACCTGGCATGTACTCGTCGAGAACGGATTGCACGTTGGCGATTTCCGCCGTCAGGCTGCTCGTGTCGAATTTGAAGCCGACGATCTTCGTTGGCGTCGCGGAATCGTTCGTTTGCTTCTGTACGTCGAACGTGTCAGCCGCTTGGCCGTCTTGCAGGTAGCCGTTGAACGTATCGCCGAATACCCATGGATTGTTGTTGTTGTAGCCGCTGTCCGGAATCGCTTTAATCGTGTTGTCGTTGACTTTCGTATAGTGCTTGCCTTCGATGCCGAACGACAGCAGGTTGTAGAGATCTTTGTCCGTGTTGACCAGGTTCAGGAACATCATGGCGCGCTCGGGGTTCTTGGAGTTCGCGCTGATCGAGTTAACCGTGGCAATACCAGGATTGGAGCTGATCAGGAAGTTCGTGAGCGGTGCGAACACGACCGGCTTGGCGTTATAGCGGTTGTTCGACATGGACACTTCGGAGCCCGGGTTCAGACCGTTCGAGTACGTGATGTAACCTTGGCCGGCCTTCGTCACGTCGTCAACCGATTTGTTCGTCGGCGCGTCCGGATTGATGTAACCCTTCTGGTACCAGTCGCGAACGACTTCCGTGTAGTGCTTGAATTCCGGCGTAGCATACACGTTGAACAGCTTGACCGAATCATCCGTGTTGTAGAAGCCGACCGGGTTCTGGCTCGTGACCGGAATCGAGTCGATGCCTTGGGAATTGATCAGGTAACCGAACATGCCGTTGCGGTCCATGACGATCGGCGATTGTTTCGGCTCGGCCTTCTTGATCGTGTCGAGCATCGGCGTGATGTCTTCGAATTTCTTGACCGTCGAGAGATCCAGCTTGTATTTATCGATGATTTCCTGCGGGAAGACGTAGCCTTCGCGGCCGGTTACGCTCTGGTAGTTCGGTACGCCGTAAATCTTGCCGCCTACTTTTACTTGCTCCCACATGAATTCGGGCAGGGATGCTTTGAGCTCGGCGCCGTATTTGTCCAGCAGGTCGTCGAGCGGCAGGAATACGCCTTTGTTGGCGTTGCCGACGTAGTCGAACAGCCAGTTCGCCGTCCAGCTGATATCGTAGGCTTCGCCGGAAGCCGCGATCGTGTTCATGCGTTGATTGTACTCGCCGCCGTCGATCGGTTTCAGTTTGACCGTCGCGTTGATTTTCTCTTGCGTGATTTTGTTGACGGCATCTTCGACCGAGCCGATATCGGCTTGCCCCGCAGGTCCGAGGTAGTACCACGTCAACGTGACCGGATCGAGCTTCGCGGCGTCCGAGGATGCATCGGTTGCATTCGCGTTATTCGATGCATTCGCAGCGTTGCCTTTGTTCGCCGCGTTGTTCGTTGCGTTGCCCGCATTCGCTGCATTGCCTGCATTCGCTGCGTTGCCGGAATTCGAGTTGTCCGAATTGCTTCCGCATGCCGTTAGGCCGAACATCAGGCACGCAACCAAAGCCGAGCCCCATAATTTTTTGCCCACTGACGAATTAACCATTTCCTAATCCCCCCAAAAATGTGTTTGAATTATTCCTTTATGGCCCCAACGGTTAATCCGCCTACGAAATAACGTTGGAAGAACGGGAATACAATCATCATCGGCCCTGCAGCCAGAATGGTCATCGCCATCCTCGAGGACAGGCTCGGCAGCTTGGATACGTCTATATTGAGCTGCTGCGCGATGGCCGTGGTTTTCAGAAACTCAATCGCATTCATATTGCGGTAAAGCAGCAGCTGCAACGGCACCTTGTTCGGGTCGTCGATGAAGAGCAGACCGTTGAACCAGTCGTTCCAGTAGCCGAATGCCAGCATCAGGCCGACCGTGACAAGCGCCGGTTTCGAGAGCGGGAGGATGATCTGGAAGAAAATCCGCCATTCGCTCGCCCCGTCGACTTTCACCGATTCGATGATTTCGCCGGGGATCTTGCCCAGAAACCCTTTCATGATCATCACGTAGAACGGGCTGATCAAGAGCGGCAGGATAAGCGCCCAAATCGAATTGCGCAGATGCAAATATCTGGTCATCAGGATATATACGGGGACGATGCCCCCCTGGAACAACATGGTGAAGAACACATAGAACGTCATCGGCTTCCGATAGCGAAAGTCTTTGCGCGAGATCGTATAAGCCGTCATCGCCGTCAACAGCAATCCCGCCAGCGAACCGACGACCGTGATCAGGATCGTGATGCCGTAAGCATGAACGATGGCGTGCGAAGAGTGAAGCATGACTTGATAACCGAGCGTGCTGAACTTCTCGGGAAACCATTTGTAGCCATGCTCGATGAGCGACTGTTCGTCGGACAGTGAAATCGAGATGACGAGGAGGAACGGAATGATCATCGCGATCGAGAACACGCAGAAGATCAGGTTCACTATTGCTCGTCCGCTATTGAGCGTTTGCTTCATTACGTTTACTTCCTTTCATGCCGACTACCAGAGCGCGTTTTCTTCGTTGATTTTTTTGATGATATAGTTCGTGACCAAGACCAGAACCAAACCGACGACGGATTGGTAGAATCCTACCGCGGTCGACATGCTGACGTCGCCGATGGTTCGCAACGACCTTACCACGTACGTATCGATAACGTCCGTGACCGGGTACAAGAAGCTCGAATCGTTCGGCACGTAGTAGAACAAGCCGAAGTCCGCGCGGAAAATGCTGCCTACCGCCATGATTAACAGGATGACGACGAGCGGAGTCAGAAGCGGAAGCGTGATCTTGCGAATCATCTGCCACTTGGTCGCGCCGTCGATGCGGGCGGCTTCGTAATAACTCGGGTCGATGGCGATAATGCCGGCATAGTAAATGAGCGCCTGAAAGCCGACTGCCTTCCACAGCTGCACGACGATCATAATGGTCGGCCAATAGCTCGCTTTCTGATACCAATTCGTCGGATCGACGCCGAACGATGCAAGCACCGTATTCAGCGCGCCGTGCTGATAATCGAAAAATCCAGTCGCGATGTAACCGACGACGACCCACGATAAGAAGTAGGGCAAGAACATGACCGTCTGATGCACCTTAAACCAGCGTTTGGACAATTCGTTCAGCAGCAGCGCCATGACCAGCGCGAAGACCGTGGTCAGGACGATGAACGCGACATTATAGAAGATCGTGTTGCGCGTCACCCGCCATGCCAAATCGGAAGTGAAGAAAAATTTGAAATTGTGCAGGCCGACCCATTTGCTTCCGAACAAGCCCTTCGTGTAGTTATAGTTCTGGAATGCAATCACAAGGCCCACCAGCGGTAAATAATAAAAAATGAATTTGTAAATGAAGCCCGGGAGACTTAGCAGCAGCAGCTCCCTGTTCTTCTTGACATGCTTCCACTCTCGTGCAAGCCACTGCATTTCCTTCACCTCCTTCCTGACCACAGTATGCCATCCCGGAAGGCCGACTCCCACTGCTGGAACGTCAAAAAGCTGAACAAACGGACTGCTCAATGCTCGTTTTTCTGCTTGCAGCGCGTTTTGAACCTGAAGCGGACGAAATGAAATCCCTCATTGCGTCTTGACTAGGTCCTTGGACGCAATGAATTTGAACGAGCGGCTGCGCCGGTGGCGATTCGATCGCGGCGGCGCGGGGCGGCTTTAACGCAGATTGCGCCTCCCGCGCGGCCACAATTGACGCTCTCACCTCTCCCTGGAATCCTAACGAACCCAGGAAGCCTTAATCGGGGCATTTTCGCCTTTTTAATTGGCTAACGAATCCAGGAAACGCTATATTTTAGAATTCGGCGAAAATCCGCCTCATTTCACCTCTTCGCTTACCCATAAGACTGCTGAGGTTCGTTAGAATGAGATTGGCGCCATTTTCGAAGCAATAAGCACTCTACGATTCGTCTAGCTTTCCGACAGCAAGTACCACTACCGCGTTAGTTTGTGAGAATAGCCTCGGTTGGTCCGTCGAGAGCTCCTGCGATTACCGTTTCCGTCATTCAGCTGGACCATACCGATGCCATTGGCCGGATCAACGTCGGACCATCCCGCGCCCCCCTCGGATTCGGCCCTACAAAAAAAGAGACGGGATATTCTCCCGCCTCGATTCATTAATCCCTCGCCTATCGACTCTTGTTCAGCCCTCGCCTATCGTTCCTCTTTCATTCCTCGTTCGGCCCTCATTCAGCACTCGCCTATCGGCCGGCCCTCGTTCGGCCCTCATTCAGCCCTCACCTATCAATCCTCATTCAGCCCTCGTTCCGTCCTCATTCAGCCCTCGCCTATCAATCCTCATTCAGCCCTTGCCAATCTCCCCTAGTTCATCCCTTGTTCAAAACATGATTCGTCCGGAATTCACGCGGCGTCACGCCGAGCGTCTGTTTGAAGATCTTGTAGAAATAGCTTTCGCTGACGAATCCGACGTTGAACATAATCTGGGCGATCGTGGCATCGGTGTTCTGCAGCTCGGATACGGCTTGCATGATCCGCACTTTGTTGATGTAATCGTTCAGCGACTCGTTCTCGCACTGCTTGTACACTTTGCTGAGATGCGCCTTGCTCATCTTGAGCTTCGTCGCCAGGAACTGCAAGCTCAAATTCGGGTCCGAATAATGCTTCTCGATCGCTTCCTTGAGCGCCGCCGCCAACACCCGGTTCTTGTCGTCGGTGCTCGTCTGCCGCGGCTCCGTCGCCTTCCCGAACAAATCGATGTATTGCAGAAGCACGTCGTCCAGCGTCTCCTGCTCCATCACCCGGCGGTTAAAGGAAAGCAGCGATGCCTTGACCGCGTGCGTGCCGTCCACGTTCATTTCCTTCAATTGATTGATCGTGATCGCCGTCAAATATTGCAGCGATTGCAGCAGATGATCGATGCGGAAGTCCGACAGCCGCTTGAACATCTTCACCAGCTGCGGCTCGATGTTCTTCATATTCGCCGTGCGGATCGACTCGAGCCACTTCTTCTCCAGCTGATCGTCCAGCTGCGTCTCCTCGCTGCGCTCGTTCACGGCCACCAGCTCCGAAGTGATCACGGCTGTCCGTCCGTAGATCATCCGGTATTCGGAAAGCATGAGTGCCTGCTCGTACGCCGCAGGCAAATTGTCGTGATGGCGAACGGCGGAGCTTATCGAAGCGCATAGCCCGATATGATAGTAATTGTGCACGACATCCTGCAGCTTCGCGATCGCCCGCGGCAGCTCGTCCAGCCGCTGCTCGTCCGCTTGGGGCACGGACAATAGCAGCGTGACGAATTCGTTGCCGAGCATTACGTTCTCGACGACCGCGAATGGATGAAACATTTCTTCGGCAATATTTTGCATGGCGAATTTATGCAGCTCGGACGTCTTTCCCTTCCCCTGGTTGTCGGTGCGGAGCAGACAGACGAGATACGTACCGTCCGCTTCCGTCAGCTTCAGTCCGTGCAGCCGGACCTGCTCCGAGAACTCCTCCCCGCTCATCCGCTGCCGTTCGATCAGCAGCCGGCGGAGGAAGTAGTCCCGCGCAATGCTTTCGGACGCTTTGTTGCCCAGCTCCAGCTTCGCCATTTCCTCCAGCATCCGATGATTGAAGTTGGTCAGGAAAGCCAGCTCGTCCTTGCCGCTGCCCACGCCGTCAAGCCTTCCGGGAACCGCCCGCAGCGATTGCATCAGGCTGCCGATCGGTTTATACAGCTTCATGGAGATGAACGTCGAAGCGAACAGCGTCAGGACGATGAAGCAGCCGAGCAGCGTGTACAAGAACGTGCGAATCTTGTCCAGTCCGCCGAAAGCGACCTTATACGACTGCATGCCGACAATCCTCCAGCCGGTCGTGGACGACGTGCTGTACATGACGATTTTCTTGCTGCTCCCGCTTCCGAGCGTGAAATTGCCTTCCGGCACCTTCTTGGCGTCGATTTGCCGGATAATGGCCAGTTTCGTATCGCCATCGACCGCATCATCCGTGTCCATGGCAAGCAGATTGCTGTCCGCATCGAACATCATGACTTCGCCGAGCGCGCTGTCGGCCAGGTCGTTGATCGCGCGCACGTTATCGAACAGCCATTGCGGCTTGACGTTGACCATCAGAATGCTTCCCGACTCCTGCTTGAACAACGTCAGCACCGTGCGCGTAATCCCGTTCTCCGTCGCGACGAACGGGAAGAACTTCATGTCCGGGATGTTGGCTTGCAGGCTTCGGTACTGCATCAATATATTGGATTGCCGGCCGTCCATGCATTGAACCGGCACCGATTGCGGCGATATGTAGTAGCATCCGTTATGCGCATTGTAGATTACGATGGAATCGAGGAACAGGTTAGAATTGACCATGTAATCGAACTTCTGCAGCCGATTGTACAAGTCGAAAATATCCATGTCCTTGTTCTGCATAAGGACGGAAATGTCGCGGTCCGAGAACGTCGATACGGTGAAATTCAACACGGTGTCGTACAAATTATCGATATTATAGTTGACCTGCTTCAGTACTTTGCTGGTCGATTCCTGCTGCAGCTTCATGGCGCTGTTCTGGGCGTAGGAATAAAACAGCGTGCCGAACACGATCAGAATGATCGAACCAAGCAGGGCAAAGGAGATAACCAGCCGCACGAAATATTTCCGTGACCGATAAAGATCTAATAGTTTCATCGTCATCACCATCCAGTTGTATGCGCTATCACCTGATTCTATTATGGATCATATGATTTGGGAATCCTCCTCGATCCCGCAATTGCTTCACAAACGCGTTTTGGACGGAAAAATCGCATATGAGCAGTAAAAAATGAGCAGCAAACAAGCTTTTCAGCAGTGCAAAGGCAGCAGGCGCCCTTATGCGATTAGGCCTTGCTGCGCTGCGCAACAGGCTCTTATCCTAGCACGCCGTTCCTCTCGCACTCATAAACTATTACGAGGAATATCAGAGAGAAGGAGCCGTGAATCGATGCAAGCACGAAGCGACAGTAATGTAAAGGTCATCGACGTCTCTCATTATCAAGGCACGATCGATTGGAAGAAGGCGCACGCGGACGGCGTCATGGGCGCGTTTATCAAAGCGTCCGAAGGCACGGGGATCACGGATTCGGCGTTCGCCACCAACGCGGTCAATGCGCCCGCAGCCGGGCTGCGCGTTGGATTCTACCATTACAGTCATCCGGAGAAGAACGACGCGAAGTCCGAAGCGGCTTATTTCGCCTCCGTCGTTGCCGGCCGCAAAGCGGATTTCCCGCATGTCCTGGACGTCGAGGGTCAAGCTTCGCAAGTCCCTTCCGACAAGCTGACGGATTGGTGCGTGCAATGGCTGAAGGAAGTTACCCGGCTGACGGGTCATGATACGATGGTCTATACCGGAGCCAGCTTCGCCAAGAGTTACTTGGGCAAATCGCTCGGCGCTTGGCCGCTATGGGTTGCCCACTACGGCGTCGACCAGCCGATGGCCAACGATACGTGGGACGAATGGGCGGTCTTCCAATATACGTCGTCCGGCTCCGTGAAGGGCATCAACGGCAACGTGGACATGAATGCGATGGAGAAAGCGTTCTATGACCACTATTCCGGCGTCGTCGTCGTGAAGCCGATCAATGTCGAGGACACGATCAAGGTCGTCGTCAACGACGTGCTCGTGGCTTACGGACGGAACGTGAACGGATCGGTATACGCGCCGCTGCGGCAGCTTGGCGAATCGATGGGCGCTACCGTCACTTGGGATCCCGTTACGCAGATGCCCTATGTCAACGGAACCCCGGTCGCGCAATTCATTCTATTCAACGGTTCGGCCTACGTCAGCGTTCGCGCCGCAGCCTTGTTCCTTGGCGGCACGGTGACCTGGGACGGGAAGACGCAGAAGGTTTATATTTACTATTAGGCCGGCAGGGAATAAGACAAAGACCCGTAAGACAGACACTGCAGTGCACCCCTTAGAATAGACATTGGAAAAACCCCTAGGTTAATCCGATGAAATTCTAGGGGGTGCTTTTTTTATGGCGATTAAAGGACAAAAATTTCATCATTATCCGGAATCGATTAAGGTTGAGGCTATTCGACTGCATGTTGAGGAACGTTGGAGTTACAGTCGGATTACAGCACATTTGGAAATTCAGGATAAGGATCGAGTGAAGCGCTGGATGAGGAAGTATCGCGAAAAGGGAGTCTCTGCATTCGAGGACAGACGAGGTAACCCACATCGAGATGAAACGAAGCAAGAACGTGAGCTCAAGCGGCTCTACATGGAGGTTGAGGTGCTAAAAAAGTGGTTACAAATCTTGAATCGGGAGGGCTGCAAAGCAAACACATCGTCATCGACGAGTTGAAAAGTAAACGAACTGTCAAGGAATTGTGTGCATATCTGGGGATCAGTCGAAGTGGTTACTACTCCTATCTAAACCGCAAAGACCACGATCCTGATGAAGATCTGAAGAACAAAATCAAAGCCATCTACGAACAGCGCGACAAGACTGTAGGGTACCGCCGCATACAGGATGAACTATCTCGTCAATATGGCCTCATAGTGAACCATAAGAAAGTATTACGCTTGATGCAGGAGCTTGGCATAAAAGCGATTATACGTCGTAAATATGTCCATCGAACAAGCTATGAAGCAGCTGTTTCAGATGGCAGAATAGCAGCAAACATGTTACAAAGAAACTTTAAGGCGGATAAACCCAATCAAAAATGGGTAACAGATGTGACGCAATATCGCGTATTCGATGAGAGAATTTACTTATCGGCGATCAAGGATTTGTGGAACAACGAAATCGTCGGATACCACATCAGTCGTCACAATGACAATCCGCTTGTGCTAGAGACGTTTAGGAAGGCGTTTGAAAAACATAAAGACGTGACTGGGCTGATCGTTCACAGCGATCAAGGAAGCCAGTACACGTCCCATGCTTACCACGACATGCTGCCACAGGTTGGCGCCCAAATCAGCATGTCACGCCGAGGCAATTGTTATGACAATGCCTCAATGGAGAGCTTCTTCTCTCATCTGAAAGTAGAAGCACTCTACCCTTATGATATACGATCCATCGATGAGGCACAAAGAAGAATTGAGGAATACATCCGCTTTTACAATGAAGATAGGGCTCAACGAAAACTAAACAAGCTGACTCCGGTCGAATACCGGCGTCAGCTTGTTGCCTAGGGCTTTTTCCAATGTCCACTAAATGGGGTCTTGACCACACTTTAGCGGTGTCCGTCATACGGGTCTTTTCAAGACTGGGTTAGTTACGGGTCATAGCCCTTTAGCCGTCTTACGGAGGTCGCTCTAACATGTTTTAATCACCATTCCTCACAACCTCTAGCGCCGCGATCCGGTTAAACAATACCTCCAGATCCTGTTTGGTTACAGGTTTGGCCGCCTCCGTAAGCCCATAGCCCGGCTCGCCGTTCGTCTCAATGGCTCCCTGCTTGATATCGTCTATAGAGGAGATGCCTAGTTGGCGAAGCCGCATCTCAAGTTGATTCACCGTAGTGCGGAGCTTCCGCAATGCCGGCCTATTCAATTGGCCATCTCGGATGACAACAACAGCCTCTCCCGTGATCAGATTTTGAAACCTGCCGTAGCGAATTTCAAATAGTTCCAAAACGATCAGCACGGCTAGAAACAAAGCGACCGCTGCAATCGCCCGCCAGATCGTTTTCTCGATAATCCCTTGCGCGATCAACTCACCTATGGAGACTGCTTTCCTTACATAATCCTCCTCTAGTTTAGAGGCAAACAAAAAGCCGCATTTTATGCGACTGAGGCATGAACCATTTCGAGGGAGCTCAACTTACCACATATGAAAAATCACTGTTAAGAGTCCATTCTAAACGTCGTAACCATTCCTTTTTCACTTCTGGAGTTGCATCACGAACTCTATAAATTACATTCCACGCCTTATACAAACTACATGCTTTAAGTTGATTCGGAGTAATAGGCATAGGGTTATGCAAGATATATTCGTCGATAAACGTTCTATTCAAGATTGGTGCTAGTAAGGGATAGTGAAGTTTTGTGAACCAACAGACCCAAGCCACATCGTTTAGCGGATTTCCCCACTCAGCCCATTCCCAGTCTAAGACACTGAAATTATTTTTATCATCAGTCAAAATGTTATGTGGACCGTAATCACCATGAGTTAAAACCCAGTTCTGTTCGTTAACATCTATGCTTGACAGAACAATTCTTGATTGACTAATCAGGTTTTCAGGTACGAATTCTGCCTCTAGATTTAATTTTAGGTTTTCAATATTACTCCTACGAATCCCATGATCGCTGTCAGCTAGCGGTTTCGAATGAATTCGAGAAGCAAGAAATTGACCCAGTTTCTTATAAACAATCTTCATTCGATCTAAATTACCTGAGTCCAAGATCGACTGACCATTTTCCCCTATTCTGTACTCCATCAATACGATGCTCAAATTAGCGATATCAAGTACGTCATGGATGATGGGGGTAATTCCCGATTTTACGAGAAGATTCAATGAACTGATCTCATTCAAAGTATCAGGATACAGTAGCCCTGTTACCTTTGCTACTAATAAGGGGCTAGTTCCCTCCAATAAAAACGTCATATTAGTATATCCACCGTTTAGTCGTACCAATTTACAACCATACCTGGATTGTAAAACTGTACTTATTTCACCAAGCGCTGATGTATTTTCCATTAGCAATGATTTACCCCCTAATTGAATCCATTCCAAATGAACAGGAAATCCGCTTAATTTTAGCATACGGATCACCGCAACTAAACATTGGATTAATTAACTAAATTCACGTTAGGAGTTGAACGAAGGCAGCTGATCATTTTCCATGACCAGCTGCTTTCGAAAGTTGAGTTATCGTCTCCAGTTAGGTTAATCAAGAACGTATTTTTCCTGTAAATCTTGAAGTCTCTGTTGGAACAATGCTTTAAGATCCTGAATGTAGGCAAATACCCCTACAATTTCGGGGAGTTGAATATGCTGCTCGATGGCTGATATGACAGTCTTCTGCTCCTCTTCGTGCTCTAGGATTCCCTCTTCAAAATTTTCTTTATAGTGCTGCACAAATTCCTCTTCAGTCTCGTAGCTCGGTAAACACTCGAAGAGATAGGGTTCTTTCAATTGTACATAAAGAGCTAGAAACTCCTTTATGTTTCTCGCAACAGGTTTATAGGGGTCATCAAAATCCATCGGCTGTATAAATAAAATAGGCGCATCTTCTAACGAATCTACAGTTACTCCATCAGTAAGAAAAGCGAAGTGATCCCCGTCAACCCCCGTCCACAAGAAGACAATTGCTTCATCTGGCGTACAATCATACCCCTCCTCTCCAAAGCATAGCTTAGCCCCCAAAAACTCGTAGCTTTCTCCATACTGTGCTTTCAATTGCTCGTCTATCTGAAACAATCGCTGTAAAGTTTCGGGCATTTGATATCCTTTAAGCATCTCTTTTCCCCCTGCATTCCGGTAGTTGGGCCAAGCATCGATTAAATTCCTTGCTCTTCATAACTTCCTAATTATACCATTTGTTTTAGAGAAAGTGCATTAGTGCATACTGACCGTTTAGCGCCAGATCCTAAATATAAAAAACCGCGTTAACCGCGGAATCTAATGCATATATGCGCTTTGGCAATTCAATGCCCTGTTTTCGAGTCCAGCATAGTACTTCTTCTAGTCTCCTGTTGACCATGCAGCTTCAATCTGCTCCAACCATGACTTGGCGCTAGCTTTGAACCTCTGGTAGGATTCCTCTCCCCAATGCAGATAGGCCACCGAAATGAGCTCGACTGTTTCAAAGAGCTGATAATAGAGCTGCTTGGTATCGAATAAAGGTGACAGCTTGCGCAGGGTTGAATAACCTGCCATGAATGCCTGCTGCATCTCCCATGCATCCGCGAATACATCCTTGGGATTCAGGGATTTGAAGTCGAACTCCGGATCGCCGGCAATCGACCACTCCATATCTAGAATAGCCGTAATCTCTCCGTCTGCGCACAGTACGTTCGCAAAGTGATAATCGTTGTGGACCAACGATGCTGCCGCTATTCCACTGAACAATCTAGTCGCTCTCTCGAATACGCCGACATAACGCCCGGCTTCCTCGGGAGTTACAATTCCAAGCTTCAGGCAACGATTGGTTCTTTGCTTCATGCCTGTTACCAAATACTCCTGCCAGCTGCCATATCGATTAGCAGACGAGAGGGCGAGCTCTCCAAACTTATCTTGTTGAATGGCATGAATTTTGGCAAGCAAAACGCCCGAGTCATAGGCCAACTTGATTGTTGATTCAGCGTCAGCCGTCTCCAACGCTTTCCACATATCAATGCCCGGCATCTTGCTTGTAATCAATATTTCATACGGTAAATGGTCATGGCTGTTATCAAATACATAAACATCCGGAACCGGTATGCCTTCGGATTTCATCATTTGAAGCGCTTGCTGCTCATTGTCGAATTTCGGGAGTTCCACGTCTCTAGCATTTACTCTTACTACATAATTATCGTTAATAAAAACACAAGGATTCACGATCCCCCGATCCGAATATTCGATACGATCAATTCGTCCGAGACTATGCTTATCGAAGATCGCTTGAATCGTTAAGCTATCAAATCTCATAGATTTCATGGCATGTCCTCTCATTATTTCATAGTAGTCAATAAATGGAATCGCTTTCAACAAACAAATCATAGCATGCGTCAGCAAGCTATGGAATCACTACACGCACTATAAGCCCGAGAGGTTCGACTGTACCTGCCCAACCATGCATAGAAAGGGAGAAGCTCTATCCTACTCCTCCCCCGGCTGCACCGCTTCCGCCAGCTTCCGCTCCACCTCAGCGGCGTATGCCGCGCGCTGCTCGGCCGTCCACTGCAGCCGCTCCGCCATCGCGGCGACGACGGCATCCTTCCACTTGCGCACCTCAGCGATGCGGAAGTACATGTCGCCAGTCCGGCGAACGAGGAAATCGGCCGGCTTCGCCGCCATTTCCGCGTCCATCGCATACCGCAGCCGGACCGCCAGCGCTTGCGGCAGCCCGTGCTTCGCGGCCCATTGCCTCGTCGGCGCGGCCAGCGCGAACAACTGCGGAGCATTGGAGCCATAGCGCCGCGCCAGAAACTCCGCTTCGAGCGGCGTGAAGCCCTGCCGCTGGCCTTCGCCCGTCTTCGTGCGGACGAACGCTTCGAAATTGCGAGAGCCGCCAAGGTCGCCGCCGGAGACCGGGATCGTTTTCGTTCCGCTCGCCGGCAGCGGACGCTTGCCTTCCTGCCGCAGCAGCTCGGAGATTTTGTCCACGACCGTCTCCGCCATCTTGCGGTAGCCCGTCAGCTTGCCGCCGGCAATGGAGATGAGGCCCGACGGCGACACGAAGATTTCGTCCCGCCGCGAGATTTCGGACGGCGACTTGCCCTCCTGCTGGATGAGCGGACGCAGGCCGGCCCAGCTCGATTCCGCGTCCGCCTCGGTCAAAGCGAGGCTCGGGAAGATAAAGTCCGCCGCCTCGATCAAGTAGCGGCGATCCGCCGCCGACATCGTCGGATGCTCCGTATCGCCGGCATAGTTCGTGTCCGTCGTGCCGAAATACGTCTTGCCTTCGCGCGGAATCGCGAACACCATCCGTCCGTCGGGCGTATCGAAGTAGACCGCCTGTCGCAGCGGGAAGCGGCTCCCGTCGAACACGAGATGGACGCCTTTCGTCAGCCGCAGCGTCTTGCCCTGCTTGGAGCCGTCCATCTCGCGCAACTGATCGACCCAGGGTCCCGTGGCGTTGACGATCTTGTCGGCTTGAACCGTATAGCTGCCGCCGCCGATCAAGTCCCGGACGACCGCGCCGGTCAGTTGCCCGTTCCCGTCATAGCGCAGCTCTTCCACCTTGGCGTAGTTGACGGCTCCGGCGCCATGCTGAACGGCCTTCTTCATCACCTCGATCGTCAGACGCGCATCGTCCGTCCGGTACTCGACGTAGTAGCCGCCGCCCTTCAACCCTTCCCGCTTCAGCAGCGGCTCCTTCTCCAGCGTCCGCCGCCGGCTCAGCATCTCGCGGCGCTCGCTCCTTTTGACCCCTGCCAGAAAATCGTACACGCGCAAGCCGATGCTCGTGGACAGCTTGCCGAACGTGCCGCCGGCATACAGCGGCAGCAGCATCCATTCCGGCGTCGTCACGTGCGGACCGTTCTCGTAGACGACGGCGCGTTCTTTGCCGACCTCGGCTACGACGCCGACCTCGAATTGCTTCAAATACCGCAGTCCGCCATGCACCAGCTTGGTCGAACGGCTTGAAGTGCCGGCGGCAAAATCCTGCATTTCCACGACCGCCGTCCGCAGCCCCCGCGCCGCGGCATCCAGCGCGATGCCCGCTCCCGTTATGCCGCCCCCGATGACGAGCACATCCACGGGCTTCTTCGCCATATCCATCAATAGAGACAACCGGTCTTCCGCGGCAAACCGGCCATTCCTCGTCATTGTCGTCATGATTCTGCTCCTGCCCTTCCCGATCAGTGTACGCCGGAGACGTCGATGCTGCTCATCAACGCCTGCTGAACACGGCTGTTCATGCAAGAAAACCACGACAAACCGCAGCTCCCCGGACACCTGTACGGCATCCGAGGAACGGCAGCAATACTCGTGGCTTCCCCATTCCTATCCCTAGTACTATCCCTATCCCTGTCCCTGTCCCGAGCTATCCGGCCGCTCATTCGGAGAAAGCCATGGCCGCTTTCACCGCGCGCAGCCACCCTCCGTACAGCCGCATCCGCCGCTCCTCTTCCATAGCGGGCCGGAAGAGCCGATCCACCTGCCGCAGGCTGCGAATTTCGCTGCGGTCCTGCCAATAGCCGACGGCAAGGCCCGCCAGGAAAGCCGCGCCGAGCGCCGTCGACTCGTTCACGACCGGACGCTCGATCGGCACGCCGAGCAGGTCGCTCTGGAACTGCATCAGCGGATCGTTCGCCACCGCTCCGCCATCGACGGACAGGGAATGAAGCGTCAAGCCCGACTCCGACTCCATGACCGTCAACACATCCTTGGTCTGGTAAGCAAGCGACTCCAGCACCGCGCGGACGATATGAGCCTTCGTCGTGCCGCGCGTCAAACCGAACATCGCCCCGCGGACGTCGCTGTTCCAATACGGCGTTCCCAAGCCGACGAAGGCGGGAACGACATACACCCCGTCGCTTGAAGGCGCCGCAATAGCCGCCGATTCGGCGGACGAAGCGATCATGCCAAGGCCGTCGCGCAGCCATTGAATGGCCGCCCCGGCAACGAATACGCTGCCTTCCAGCGCATATTCCGCACGTCCGTCCAGCTGCCATGCGATCGTCGTCAGCAGGCCGTTCCGGGACGCCACCGGCGTTTCGCCGGTATTCATCAACATGAAGCAGCCCGTGCCGTAAGTATTCTTCACGCTGCCTTGGTCGAAGCAGGCCTGCCCGAACAGCGCTGCCTGCTGGTCGCCGGCCACGCCCGCGATCGGAATCGGCCGGCCGCCGAACAGCGCTGGCAGCGTATGCCCGTAGACCTCCGACGAGGACCTCACCTCCGGCAGCATCGCTTTCGGAACATTCAGCATCGCCAGCATCGTATCGTCCCATGCCAGCTCGTAAATATTGTACATCAGCGTGCGCGACGCGTTCGTCACGTCCGTCACGTGCGCGGTTCCGCCCGTCAGCTTCCAGATCAGCCACGTATCGATCGTGCCGAACAACAGCTCTCCGGCCTCGGCCCGCTCGCGAGCGCCTTCGACGTTCTCCAGCACCCAGGCCGCCTTCGTGCCCGAGAAATACGGATCGATCCGCAGCCCGGTCCGTTCTCTGACCGCATCCCCGTGCCCTTGCGAAGTGAGCCGTTCGCATATCTCTGCCGATTGGCGGGACTGCCAGATGATCGCCGGGTAGACGGGCGTTCCCGTTGCACGATCCCATACGACGGTCGTTTCGCGCTGATTCGTGATGCCGAGTCCGGCGATCCGGTCCGCCGCGACGCCCGTATCCCGCAGCAGCTGCCGGATGACGCGAAGCGACGATTCCCATATAAAATCGGCATCCGCCTCGACCCAGCCGGAATGCGGATATTGCAGCGGCAGCTCCTGCCGCGCCATGCCCGCGATCGCGCCATTGCGATCTACCAGCAGCGCGCGCGTGCTCGTCGTGCCCTGATCCAGCGCCAGCATGTATGTCTCCATCATTGATCGCCTCCCCGGAATGAGTCCGCAATTCCCTTGATTACTCCCAATATGCCAGATTTTCCGGGCATTGACAATACGACTGCAAGCGCTCCCGAAACATCTGAGGCAAACCGAAAGCCGAATCCTCGTTCTGAAATGCTTTTCCAGCGTAATGTATAATCCCGCACCGCGAAGCGGCAAATTAAGCTGTACGCACATGCCGTCTCGCGATTCTTGCGATTGCGGCATGATGGATTCCGACTCTGCCGATCAACAACTTCAACAACTCCCGATATCCGCATTTTCGACTGAACAACCCACTTACAGGAGGCCGCAGCATGAACAAACAACGCGCGCAAGAAATCGCGGAATCATCCGTCATGGCCGACGTCACCTGCGACGGCGTTCCCGTCTATATCCAGCATGTCGACGCCGAGAACGATACGGCCCGGATTTATCCGCTTGACCAGCCGGACAAGGAAGAAACCGTCTCGCTAAACAGCCTGACCGAAGCCTCCCCGTTCCAATCGGACGGCATTCACATGATGTGTCCGCCGTCGCAGCAGCAAGAGCAGCCATAACCCAAAACAACAAAAAAGAGACCCGCAGCAACGGGCTGCGGGTCTGAAGTCAATCTATATAATAGGGGGTTGAGACTTATTATAGGCACCGAAGATTAAAAGAACATGAAAATGGCATTGCAGTTCCGTTACAATTCAATGTCAATCCACCCATAACGAATCGCTGGTAAGGGAAAATAAAGTTCTTTAATTGAAAATAAAGTTCTTTAGCGTAAAATATAATTCTTTAATGAAATGCCTGAAAGGTGTTATTTGTTAAAAATAAAGATCTTTAATCGAGATCTTAACATGGAGGGACACGAAACGCTGACATAAAAAGACGCTTTGGAGTTGAACATCCAGAGCGTCTTAATTGTTTATGCAGAAATGGCCAGCTTACCATCACAATTCAGCAAGATATTTGGCGGTGCGGATCATTTGGCTGGTAAAGGAGTTTTCGTTATCATACCATGCAGCTAATTTCACCAGAGTATCTGTTCCTAGTTCCATTACATTTGTTTGCGTGGCGTCAAACAAGCTGCCGTAGGCCATACCAATAATATCGGACGAAACAAGCTCTTCCTCTGTATATCCGTATTGCTCCGACTGGGACTGCTTCATCTTCTCGTTGACCTGCTCCGCAGTTACCGGTCCGTCCACGACTACTGTCAATTCTGTCAGGGAGCCAGCCATAACCGGCACTCTTTGGGACACACCATCCAGTTTGCCATCCAAAGAAGGGATGACGAGCCCTATTGCTTTTGCTGCCCCGGTTGACGTTGGGATGATGTTACCAGCCGCAGCGCGCGCCCGGCGCAAGTCACCTTTGGAGTGAGGGCCATCAAGGGTATTCTGGTCGTTTGTATAAGCATGTATCGTCGTCATAAAACCTTTTTTAATCGGCGAAAGCTCGTTAAGGTAATAGACCATTGGAGCCAGGCAGTTCGTGGTGCAGGATGCGGCCGAAACTATAGTATCCTCTTTAGTTAGTTCGTGTTCATTAACCCCATATACAATAGTAGGAATATCTTTCCCGGCAACGGTTGAGATGACCACTTTTTTTGCACCTGCTTCAATATGAGCTGTAGATGCTTTTTTTGATGCGAAAAGGCCTGTACACTCCAAGACTAAATCAACTTGCAATTCTTTCCATGGGAGTTTGCCGGGATCTCTTTCGGCATAAATCGGAATATCCACATCTTTCACGGTCAAGCTGTTATCACTGTAATCAATCGTTTCATCATAATTTCGCTGCGTTGTGTCGTGTTTTAGCAAATGCGCAAGCATCTTTGGACTTGTCAGGTCATTGATAGCGACAATCTGGTATCCTTCTGCACCAAAAAGCTGCCGAAAGGCAAGCCTGCCAATTCTACCAAAACCATTTATCGCAATGTTGATTGCCATAATAATAAACCACCTTTCTTTGTCTCAGTCATCAGTATATCGTTCTTATCTTTGTGGTACACTGTTATAAGTGAAGTAATTGACTATACTATTTGTCAGGAGAGAAACATGCCGCAAATTGACCGTCACAAAGACAGGACTGTAAATATTGAATTTATTACCGCTGAGGATTTGAACGGCCTTCCCTATCCGGAGCGTTTTACTATAATCTTTATTACGTCCGGCAGCATCAACGGGGTACTCAACGATAGACCAATAGCGATTACTGCACCCGGCGTTCTCTGTTTGTCCGAAACTGATACGATACAAATAAATGAAAAGCATAATGCTTCTGCGCAATCATTCAGTTATCATCCAGACTTTCTTAATACCCCACGCGTACCGATTTCTGAAACAGAAGACTATTTTCCTAGCCATTTCAAAATACAAACAGGTCTTACGTTTTTTCAGAGCAATCCAACACGCACTGAAGTACCTTTTGTTACCGAGAAAGCCTACCCGCAATTATTTGAGTGGTTTTTTGTGCTTGGGACTGAAGTGTATGCGCAAAGCGATGCAGACTGGGTGTGTAGAATCAAAAAATATCTTATCCAGATATTGGGCTTGCTTGAGGATTTGAACCGTCACAGCGAACAATCCCCTGTTGATTTAGTGTTGGAATATATACATACCAACTATGCCGATAAAGTCACCTTGGAAGGTTTAACGAAATGCGCACATTTGAATCGTGTGTCGCTGAATAGGATGTTTCAGGAAAGATGCGGAAGTACAGCAATGGGATATTTGTTACAACACCGTTTGAAAGTTGCGGGGAATCTTCTCACCCATACAGGTATGAGCTTGAACGAAATTGCGCGTGCCACCGGATTTGAGTATGACACTTACTTCATCAAACAATTTACGGCTAAGAGAGGGTTGTCTCCAACCGTATACCGAAACATCTCCCGCCAATTCGCAAGTGCTCAATAAGGGATTGCATTACGATGTAGCCAATTTTATGCCGGTTGAGCTTTATCCTCCTTCAAATTACCTCCTCTAAATGAGTAAATCCCAAATAAAACTGAGCGTTCATTTAGGGAGGAGACCTCACCAGCCAAACGTTCTATAAAGAGGTTATCTGAACTAACTGAAAATATGCTTGCTCTTGTAACTATGTCTTGGCAAAACGAGAAGTTGTTAATTTATTGGACCGCAGCCTGATTCAGCTGTTAGTTGCTCCGATGGGAAAGTGTTTAGTCCAACCACGGCTGATCACACGAAACAAAAGTGCCCAACCTTGCTTTATTGCAAGGGTTGGGCACTTTTGTTTGTTTTGGTCCGCATGATGTTCTGGCTGCCATTTAGCATTAAACAACTTTACATTTAATTTGGGCTTATTACTGCCCCTGATTAATCAACTTTATTTTCACAATTTCAGCCGAGTTGTTGGTTGAATCTCATTTTCATTAAACAACTTTAAATTTTTGTCGCCGGTTTTGAACCCAATAAAACCCTTGATTTTACTGGATTTCCGATAAAGAACTTTATTTTCTCTCACTAATCGCGGCCGCGCGACATAAACTGTTGTTGTACTCTCCTCACTCGGATCTTCAATGCTGAAGATCTCTTTTTTTTTTGTGCTTCTTTCTCTATATAGGGAGCATCCCTCCTTCCCTTCCCGTCCTCTCCCGTCCTCTCCTTTTTAGAATAACCACGACACCCAGAAGGACAACAGCGCCAGCGTGACGATGACCGTAATCGGAATCGCGATGATCGTAACGCGCAAATATTGCAGCCAGCTGATCTTGACGCCGCCTTTCCTCACGATATGCATCCACATTAACGTAGCGAGCGTGCCGATCGGCAGCAGCAGAGAACCCATGTCGCTCCCGATTACGCTGGCAAGGTAGGAAATTTTCAGCGTAACCGGATCCAGCCCCATATGCGTCAGCGTCAGCGTGCCGACCATCAGCGCGGGGTGATTGTTGAATACGTTGGACAGCACGGTCAGCAGCGCTCCCATCATCACGCTCGCGTTCAGCAGGCTTCCGGTGACGATCGGATGAAGCAGCTTGATCAGATAATCCGTCAGACCGATGTTGTTCAAGCCATAGATAATGACGTACATGCCGAAGGCGAAAATCAGAATATACCACGGTGTTTTCTTCAGCATGTCCAGCGGGGTGATCTTCAGATGGAACCACCGCCAAGCCAGCAATACGGACGATCCGATCACCGCCATCAGCGATACGGGAAAACCGACGTAGGAAGCGACGAAGAGGCTTACCCGAACGCAAAAGACGAAGATCAGCACGTTGCGCATGAATTTGTTGCGGTTCTTGCTTTGATACACGTCCTTCAGCGGGTGACTGCCCGGCATAAAGCCGTGCGCCGCCGTCGGCACCTTCTTCGGCAGCGTCT
Organism: Paenibacillus rhizovicinus; assembly: GCF_010365285.1. NCBI lineage: Bacteria > Bacillati > Bacillota > Bacilli > Caryophanales > Paenibacillaceae > Paenibacillus > Paenibacillus rhizovicinus. The sequence goes on along the minus strand of NZ_CP048286.1, from coordinate 4,607,422 downwards.
TGTAGAATGTCAGATACAGCAGCACCGACAAGAGCACCAGTCCGAGCGACGCGGGAACGAACATCATGGCCGTGTGCATGTAGAGGCTCATGTGAACGATTTTGAGCGCGATCAGATTAACGATGTTACTGACGCCGATCGGCGCGCTGGAAGCCGTCGCGATGATGGCGCCCGAGATGAGATACGGGAGCTTCTGGTGGTTTTTCAGCCCCATATTCTTCAGCAGCATAAGCAGAATCGGCGTCGTGATGAGAATACTTCCGTCGTTATTCACGAACAGCGTCATCAAGAAGCAGAACAGATTCGTCAGCCAGAACAGCCGGATGCCGGAACCTCGTGCTTTGCGGGCTAATATTTCCGCGGCCCAATAGAAGAAGCCGAAGCTCTCCAGCACGATTGCCATGACGATCGTCGCTATGATTGTAATCGCAGCGCCGCTGATCGTTTCGGTTATGCTCCCGAGATCGGACAGGGAAACGCTGCCGCTCAGGAGGACGAATAATGCGCCGACGGACGCAGGTATCGCTTCGTTAACGTTCGGACGCAAGAAGATGAAGGCGATAGTAAGGAAAAACGAACAAATCGTCGTCATAACCATTAAATCATGCATGACTCAACCTCTCTTTCCGTTTAAGAATGGTTTCGTCCATTGCTGTCTGCGCTAGCAACATAATGACTGTACTACGCAGCGGTTTTCATAGATTCCCTCTCCGGGATGCGCAGAAAACAAGGATGTACTGTATTTATACGTGCATGACATATAGCTCGTACTGGTCAATCACCCTAACTCTATGAAAACCATCTCCTATCAATTGCTGGCAAATATCCCGGTGTGACGTTTGATAGCTACGGCTGAATGCCTATTCGAGCGGCTGCGGCTGATGGCTTTCGCCCGCGCCGGAATTTGCTCGCAAACGCAAAAAAAGCCCCGACCGGTTGCGGTCAGGGCTGCGGGGGATTGCAGTTCTCGGGATGGATCTTCACAAGCAGGATCACACTCCTAGGCGGCTGGGCGTATAGTAAACACGGTGAAACTTATACATTCTTGTGTTTAGGAAAGGAACATCCGATCACATGATTCCTTATTCGACGATCCCGTACAATCCGTACGCCCAATATGGAGGATATGGAGGCTATTATCCTCCGATGACGTACTATTACGTTCCGCAAGTGCAGCCCTGGGCAACGGATTACCGCGGTGAAGCGGTTCGCCGCAAAGAACAGCCGCTGACGTTCGTGCTCGTCCACGGCGCCTGGGCCGACGCCGGCTTCTGGGACGGCGTCGCCGCGGAGCTGCGCAAGCAAGGCCATAGTGTCTACGTCCCTGAATATCCGGGGCATGGTGCGGACTTCGCCAACACGACGGCGACGCACGGCATGATGTCGCAAGCCGTGGCGGATGACATCGAAGCGCTTGATCTGCATAACGTCGTGCTGGTCGGACACAGCTTCGGAGGCTCGGTCGTCCAGAAAGCCGCGGAGCTCGTGCCGGATCGGCTCAAGCGGATCGTCTTCATCGACGGCTTCGTCGTCAAGGACGGCGGCAGCCTCATCGATGAATTTCCGCCCGAAGCGCTCGCCTTCTTCGCCCAGCTCATCAAGGCGTCCGGGAACAACACCCTCCTGCTGCCGTTCGCGTTCTTCCGCGACGCTTTCGTCAATTTGGCGAGCTTAGAGTTGGCGCAGCAGCTATACGCCGGCATCAAGCCGGAACCGGCCGGGCCGTTCTTCGAAAAACTGGATTTGAAGAAATTCTACAGTTTAACGACGCCGAAGAGCTATATCTATCTGACGGTGGATAACGTCCTGCCGCAAGGGCTGGGCTACGGCTGGCATCCCCATATGTCGAGCCGTCTCGGCCAGTTCCGGCTGATTCAAGGCTACGGCGACCATATGACGACGTTCAAGACGGAACCGAAGAAGATCGCCGAGCTGCTGTACATGGCCGGAAGAGACTAAGCTGCCGCTGCGGGCAAACAGCCGCACTTGTGAATAGAGAAGAAGCCATCCTTAGGGACGGCTCCTTCTCTTTGGACTGGCGGCGCTTAATACCCTTTCGGGTTCGGCCCGTATTTGTTCATGCCCGGCTCGCTGTCCAGCAGCGTAAAGACGAGAATCACGATGGCGCCTATGACCGGAATCAAGATGATGAGATACCACCAGCCCGATCGCCCGATATCGTGCAGCCTGCGTACGACAACACCCAGCGATGGCAGCAGCACCGCCAGCGAATATAACCACGAGAGCAGCCGGTCGGCGCCGAGTATGGCGTCAATGATAGCCAGTATGATCGATACGACGAAGCTGATCAGAATGTACATCCAATACTCCGTGCGCCTTGCCCTTCCGGAGAAATTCACGTATTCCCGCAGCACCTTCAGGTACCATTCCATGCCCGCATCCCCCTACGAATAATAGCTTCCTTATTCATTAGGGTATTGTCCTCCACTGTCATTCATGACGGCGGTTTCGGCCTAAATTCCCGCTGCGGCGACCGCCTTCATCGGAATGAAAGCTTCCTGTATTCGCCATAATAGCGGTATTATGAATGACGAGAGCAATAAAGCGGCGTTCAGGCGAGATTTGCCCTGATCCATGGGAGGACGAGAAGAGAATGAGCACGCGAAGAGCCGCGTTAGATGACGCGCCCGAAGTCATCCCGCTGCTGCAAGAGGCGATCGGCTCGATCGCCTACCTGCTTACGGGCGCTTCGGACGATGCCGATGCTGCCAGACGGCTGACGGATTTCTTCAAGCAGCCGGGCAATCGGGTCAGCTGCGACCATATTATCGTGGAGGAACGCGACGGCCGGATCGCCGGCATGCTCGTCGCCTATTCCGGCAATGACGCGCAGCTGCTGGACGAGCCTTTCCTCGCGCGGATGCGGCGGGATTTCGGAGAAGCGGAGCGGCATATCGTCCGGGAAGCGATGGACGGCGAGTTTTATCTGGACGCGCTGGCCGTCGACGAAGCCTTCCGCGGCCAAGGAATCGCGAAGGCGCTTATGGCCGCGGCCGAGCAGCGGGCGAAGGAGCTTGGATTCGAGCGGACGGCACTGATCGTCGAGTCGTGCAACGAGCGGGCGCATGGCATTTACCTGCGCAGCGGTTATGTCGAGGCCGACGTCATTCGCATCGGCGGCAGCGATTACCGGCGGATGGTCAAGGAGCTGTAGGACCACGCGAATGACTCATGCTGATGATGCTGATGACACTTACAGGATTCGCCTAAGCACTCGGTGCTCTTGCTTCGCGCTCGATACTAGTTTAGTACCCGGCCCGGCGTTGATGCTGGTGCTAGGCGCTTCGCGCTCGATGCTTGGCGCCCGGCTGACTCAGATTGCTAGCCTCCGCTCTAACGAATCCAGTTAGCGCTATTCGTCCCTTTTGTGCCCATTTTGAAACGTAACGAATCTCAGCGTTCCTATTGGGCTGATCTACGCTAATATGTACCTTTTTGCATGCAGACTCACTAAATAAGGTGCCTCAGATTCGTTACTTGGAAAAAGGCGTGCTTTTCCGGCAATTAAGGCGTTTTGGATTCGTTAGCGGTTCGTTGGTGGCCCGTTAACGGTTCGTTGGCGGCCCGTCGGCCGTTCTTTGGTGGCCCGTTAACGGTTCGTTGACGGACCGTTAACGGTTCGTTGGCGGTGACGACGGTTCGTTATCGGTTCAGTGTGCCACTCCGTTAAGTTGGTCAGTTGCGGTCCATTGCTGACTCGTCGGCGGTGTCAGTCCAATGCCGGATCGATCCGGTTCGTTGGCAGTCTGTCACCCAGCACCAGCCGTGCAGATCGCAAGAAAGCCGAGCCGATCATCGCTGATCAGCCCGGCTTTCTGTTTGTTCATGTGATTATCTATTTGAAATGCTTGCCGTTAAGCCAGCTTCGGCATCAAGCCGCCGCCCAGCGTATCGTCCTTCTCCAAGCCGAGTCCGTCGGTGATGACGTGATTCGCGCCGCTGTACGTCGTGCCGTCGGCCATGAAGATGATCGCCAGCGCCCGGCGCGGTTTGTCCGTCTTGTTGGCATGGGCGTAATGGAACGTCATGCCGTCATGGAAGGTGGCGCTGCCCGCTTTCATCCGGCATACGACGGCCGTATTGCGGTCGACGTCCTTCGCGCCCTCCTGCCCGAAGATATCTTCCGGCGACACGAGGTCGACGCTCTTCAAATTGCGGATGCGCTGCGATTTCGGCACGAACATCATGCACCCGTTGTTCTCGTCGACGTCATCGAGCGCGATCCAGATGGAGAACGCGTTCATCTCGTTCATCGGCCAATACGGACGGTCCTGATGCCACGGCGTCACTTTGGAGTCGCCGGGCATTTTCAGCAGGGCATGATCATGAAACAAGCGGATGCCCGCGAAGCCCGTCAGCTGCTTCCCCAGATCCGCGAACCGCTCGCCGAGCACGAACCGCGCCATGCCCCCGTGATCCCGCCACGTATTCACGCGCTGATTCAACACTTTATAGTAAGCGCCTTCCGCCTTGTCCGTTTGCAGACCGCGGGAGCCTTGATTGTTCATCGTCTCGTCCATATATTCGCGAAGCTCCGCAAGCTCCTCCGGCGATAGAATGTTATCGACCTGCACGAAGCCGTTTTCCCGGTAAAACGCTACTTTCTCTTCGCTGAGCTGAATGTTCGCACGCAGCATATTCGTCTCATTCCCCTTCACTGATCGGATACCTTAACCATACACCCGATCCGCAACGCCTTCTTGGACGATAAGGGGAAAAACACGGACGATCTGCCAAAATCACGCCCTCGGCTTACCTCAAGAACGCCTTCTCGCCGATTAGCTCTTGCAGGAACGGCTGCTCGCCTACGATTTGGCGCAAGTAGGGCAGCAGCACGTCCCGCAGCTCCTCCCGCTGCAAACCGACTTCGATGATCGCCTTCATGTAGCCGATTTTATCGCCGATATCGTACCGTTTGCCGCCTAGCGTAAGCGCGAGCGACTCGTCCGATGCGCACATGGCGTGCAGGGCGTCCGTCAGCTGGTACTCGCCGCCCGTCCCTCTCTCCAGCTGTTCCAAGACGGGGAAGATGTCCGGCTTCAGCACGTACCGTCCCATGATCGCAAGGTTGGAGGGCGCTTCGTGCGCGGACGGCTTCTCGACAAGGCCGCCGATGCGATAGACGCCATTCATCGACGCCGACGCCGGCTTCACGATCCCATACTTGCTGACGTCTTCGTTCGGCACCTCCCTTACGCCTATGACCTGCCGGTTCGTCTGCCGATAGACGCCGATCAATCGAGACAGCGCCGGCGGCTCCGATACCATGATGTCATCCCCGAGCAGCACCGCGAACGGCTCGTCGCCGATGAATTGTTTCGCGCAAAGGATCGCGTGCCCGAGGCCGAGCGGCTCCTTCTGGCGAATGAAATGAATGCTGGCCATGCCGCTGATCGCCTGCACTTCCTGCAGCAGCTTGTGCTTGCCTTTGTCCTCCAGCAGCTGCTCCAGCTCGACCGATTTGTCGAAATGATCCTCGATGGACTTTTTGTTGCGTCCCGTGACGATGATGATGCTTTCAATGCCGCTTTGGACGGCTTCTTCCACGATATATTGAATGGCCGGCTTATCGACGATCGGCAGCATTTCTTTCGGCTGCGCCTTCGTTGCGGGAAGGAAGCGGGTTCCGAGTCCCGCAGCGGGGATAACGGCTTTGCGGATTTTCATGTTCATGGGGCGTCACTCCTTGTTTCGGATGAATAACCGCGAGTGCCGAATACCCAGAAACGGCTGCCCGCGTAATTGACCAACATGCCTGCGCCCGTGGCTGCCAGCTTGCTTGTCAGAAGTGACATGCCCGCTCCCGAATGCAATAGCTCCAGCAGCCAGGTCACGCAGGCCAGCACGACAAGATTGAGCAGGATGAAACGCGGCATTTCGCGGGACCGGCTGGCGTTCGAACGAAACGTCCAGCTGCGGTTGAGCAGATAGCTGTTCAGCATCCCGCAAGCATAAGCGATGATTTGCGCCGTCACTACGTTGCTTCCCGCTGCCGTCAGCATGGTGAACACCAGCAGATCGGCGCCGGTATTCAACAGCCCGACGGCGCCGAATTTCAGCAGCCGGCCATTCATAGCTGCGCGCCCCCGGCCCTCGGCAGCACCGGTTTCCCGCCAACGCCGACGCCGGCGCTATTGGCCGTTTCGGCCGCGAAGCCGTAGGCGTCCCGGACGATGTACAACGGGCGCCCTTTCGTTTCATCGTAGATACGGCCGACATATTCGCCGAGAATGCCGAGCATGACCAAGATAAATCCGTTGAAAATAAGCATGATGCCCATAAGCGACGGCCAGCCTTTCATCGTCGCATGGGTGAAGATCGCCAGGTACAGCACGTACAGCAGGAAGAGAAACCCGATGCCCGACAGCGCCGCGCCCATGTAGCCCGCTAGTTTCAGCGGCTTGTAAGAGAAGGACGTAATCCCGTCCAGGCACAGCTTGATCATGCGGCGCAGCGGATATTTGGTCTCGCCGGCCAGACGCTCATCCCTCTCGTACATGATGGAGGTTTGGCGAAAACCGACCCAGCTGACGAGTCCGCGCACGAACCGGTTGTTCTCCGGCAGCCGTTTCATCTGATCGACGACCTTCCGGTCCATGAGGCGAAAATCGCCCGTGTCCACCGGAATGTCGATATCGGTAGATGCCCGCAGGATGCGGTAAAACGCGGACGCCGACCAGATTTTGAACCGGCTCTCGCCATTGCGCTTGCCTCTCGTGGCATAGACGACTTCGAAGCCCTCCTGCCACTTCTCGATCATTTGCAGGATCAGCTCCGGCGGATCCTGCAAGTCCGCGTCGATGATGATGACGGCATCGCCGGAGGCGTAATCCATGCCTGCCGTAATGGCGATCTGATGCCCGAAGTTGCGGGAGAAATCGATCAGCTTCACCGTTTCGTCCCAGTAGCCGTATTCCTCGATAATCTTGGCGCTGCGGTCCTTGCTGCCGTCGTTGATGAACAGCAGCTCGTAGGTTTGGCCGGTGCTGCTCATTACTTTTTTCAGCCGCCGGTACGTTTCCTGAATGACGGCCTCTTCGTTATACATGGGGATGATAATGGAGAATTTCACTTTTCTGCTCATTGACGATCCCTCCTTTGGAATTATTGCAGTTTCACTTCGTAAAGGGTCATGCCGCCGCCTCTGCCGCCCATGCCGCCCATCGATTTCTCGCTTGCGCCGCTGTCGCCGCTCGACTGCCATTCGCTCGTCGGAATGACCGTGCCGTGCTCTTCGATCCAAGCCGTCACTTCGGAGCTGCCGCCCCGGCCGCCGAAACCGCCGCCGCCGGAAATCATGAAATATTTCAGCTTGCCGCTCTCGACGAGCTTCTGCAGCTTCTCGACCGAGTAAACCGGATCGGAGCCGGAGAACCCGCCAAGCGTAACGACCTTCTCGTTCTCGTCGATGATGTACGGCGCGGCCGAGGTATAGGTGGAAGTCGCGAACAGGTATTCTTCGCCCGTGTTATGCGCCTTCAAATAAGCGAGCGTCTTCTGGTCGATCGTGCCTTCGCCCATGCCGCCAGGCATGCCGCCTCCTCCGCCGAATGAAGGCATGGAGCCGCCTGCCGATTGGCCGTCCTGACCGGGGAAACCTTGCTGGCTTTGATCCTGATTGTCTTGGCCGCCTGCAGCCGCGCCGTTCTGATCATCCGTCGAAGCGCCCGCGGCGTTCTGCCCGTCTTGGCCTTGTTGGCCGTCTTGGCCGGGGAACATGCCGCCCGTGCCATTCATTTCGGCCATCGCCGGGAAGCCGCCTTTGCCGCCTCCGAAGCCCATCGAGTCGCCTTCGGGGCCGACGATCGGCGTCATGCTGCTTTGGCCGTACGTAATCGGCGTCAGCGACCAGAATGCCGGGCCTATCAGCATCACGAACACGCTGACGACGCCGATAACGCGTTTGAATTTGAATTCGCCGCCGTTTTTGAGCGTGAAGAGGACCATCGTCGTCAGTACGCCGGCTGCCGCGACGCCGATGGACCAGCCTTTGCCGATCGTATCGTCGTCGTTCTGCATGACGTACCATTGCAGCGCCGCCGTTACCGTAATGGAAATCGGCAGCAGATACGACGTCCAGCCTTTGCCCTCGCGATAAGCGTGCCACAATTCCACCCAGCCCGCTCCGGCCAATGCCGCGATGGGTGCCGCAAGCATAATCAGGTAATACTGATGGAAGAAGCCCGCCACGCTGAAGAACATCATGGCCGGAATGAGCCATGCAAGCCAGAACAGCGCCTCTCTGTGCTTCTGCGTGAAATGCATGTGCTTGAACGATTTGAAGCGGAAGCTCGCGAACAAGCCGACGCAAGCGAAGAATACGAACGGGATCATCCAGCTTGCTTCGCCCGACAGGCCGGATTGGAACAATCGCAGGATACCCGGATTGCCTGTGCCGAACATATTCCCGCCGCCGCCCGGACCGCCGCCTTGGAAGCCTCCCCGTCCGGTGCCGCCGTCTTGACCTGGGAATCCGCCGCCGAAGCCTCCGTTCGGTGCCGCCATGCCGCCGATCGCGCCGTTGCCGGATGCGGTTCCGTCGCCGTTTGGCGCTGTGCCGTCACTGTCCGGCGCGCTGCCGCCGGCATTCGGCACGGTGCCGTCATTGCCCGGCGTGCTGCCGTCGGCGCTTCCGGCCGCCGCTTGTCCCCCGCCGTCTTGGCCGCCGTTCGCGGCCGCGCCGCCGGCACCCGCTGCCGCAAAACCGGCACCTGCCGCCGAGCCGCCATCGCCTCTTCCGTCCTGCATGCCGCCGCGGCCGCCGCCCCCGCCGCCAGGCGCTTGATCGCCAGTCAAACGGGATACGCCGTTATAACCGAAGGCCAAGTTCATGACCGAGTTCGTTTCGCTGCTGCCGATATACGGCCGCTTGTCGGCAGGAATCGAATCGACGACGACAGCCCACGAAATCGAAATGACGAACATAAGCGCCGTAGCGCCGGCGAGTACCGCCGTCTTGCGTTTCCAATTGACTTTTGCCGCCAAAATATAGAGCAGATAGAACGCCGGCAGTACCATATAGGCCTGCAGCATTTTCATATTGAACGCGACGCCGATCATGGCGAAGGCGCCGATGACGGTGCGCGTCCGTGAATTCCGGATGCCTTTGAACAGCAGCCATGTACCGATCAGCAAGGCGAATACGAGCATGCTGTCGATGTTGTTCGTCCTGCTGATCGACGGCACTACCGGCGTGAGCGCCAGGACGAGCGATCCGATCCGCGCCGCTTTGACGCCGAAGGTCGGTTTAAGAATGAAGTAGATCAGCAGCACGCTGCCGACGCCGGCCAATGCCTGCGGCAGAATGACGCTCCAGCCATGCAGGCCGAATACATACGCGAACGCCGTCTGAATCCAGAATGTGAGCGGCGGCTTATCCACCGTAACGGAGCCCGCCGAGTCTAGCGATCCGTAGAAGAAATTCGAGAAGCTTTGCAGCATGCTCCCGACCGCCGTCGTGTAATAGGTATTCGCGTACTTGTCCTCCCAGATGTTGTAGCCGTTCAAGAACATTGACATGACCGCGATGGCCAGCAAATACAAATCGATTTTGACCTGCTTAAATCCCTTCATGGGATGAATCACTCCTCTTCTCGTTCCCTTTTCATGTTCGCTTGGTTCTGTTTACTCCCAGCGTGCCGGCGAACCGATGCCCCGCTTGCGATGTCTTAATCATGGGTTTTCAATCTGAACTGTAAATGAACCTCGGCTGAATGTTTGCTGAATGCTCGCTGAAGGCTTGCTGAATGCACTCGAATGCGCGCCCATTATGTGCAATAATGCATAATGAAAAGCACGTGCACGAGGCCGAATGAACGGAAGGGGCGACGGAGCGACAATGAAACCGTCCAAAGAAATCCGCATCCTGCTTGCGGACGACGAGCCGCATATCCTGCAGTTTCTGGAGATGGGACTCGTCAATGAAGGATACACGGTGCAGACCGCGCCGGACGGAATGAGCGCCTACAGCCTGGCGCTGGATTTCCGCCCGCACGTGGCTGTGCTGGACGTCATGATGCCGGGCATGGACGGCTTTCACGTATGCCGCATGCTGAAGGAAGCGGGCAACGCGATCGCGGTTATCATGCTGACGGCCAAGGACGAGATCGATGACCGCATCAAAGGACTGACGCTGGGCGCGGACGATTATATGGTGAAACCGTTCAGCTTCGACGAGCTGCTGGCGCGGATCGGCGCGCGTCTGCGGAATCAATTCCCGGATTTGCTGGGGGAAGTGGCGCTAGGGCCGTTCAAGGTCGACGACCGCAGGGGCGAAATCCGTTACGAGGACAGGCTGTTGGAGCTGTCGCCGACGGAGTACGAGCTGCTGAAATATCTCGTGCTGCATCACGGAATGGTGCAGAGCAAAGCGGTCATTCTGGACAAGGTATGGGGCTACGATTTCGGCGGGGAGGAAAATATCGTCGAGGTGTACATCCGTTCGCTGCGGGATAAACTCGGGGACAAGGAGCATCAGCTGATCCGCACGCTGCGGGGTGCCGGTTACCGGGTGGATCTGCCATGACGGGGGCTGCGGCATCCAAGCGCGGCACAGACGGCAGCCGGTTTCTCCCCCGCTCGCTCAGCGGCCAGCTGCTGGCTCGGTCGCTGCTCATCCTCGCCGGGCTGCTGGTACTGATCGGGTTCATGCAGAGCTGGCTGATGAAGGATTCGCTCTACCAAAGCAAAGCCGACTCCCTCCGGTCGCAGCTCATGACGGTGCCGATGGGCTGGTTTGTCGACGACGGCAATGCGGACGGCATGTCCGGAGATCAGCATTCGCATCAAGGCAATGCCGCTGCTAATCCCGGCAGCCTTGGCGGGAACGGCAACGGCGGCGAGGGGCGACGGCCGGATCGGAACGCTCCGTTTCTCTTCGCGCCCGGAACTTCTTTGGCCTACGTCGGTACGGACGGTTCCTTCACGGATTTGTCCGGTGCATACAGCGTGCCGTCACCGCAGGTCGCCCAGGCTAAATATACGGAGATCACCAATCGGTTGGTCGCGGACAGAGGCAGAACGAAGAAGGCCGATTACTCGCTGCTTAAGGATTCCCGGGGTGTCCAGCAGATCGTCATCTACCGGCTCGCGGGTCCGCCTGACAAGCCGAACGGACTGCTGCAGATGGGGGCGGAGACGTCTCAGCTGACGGACGTGATGACGCGTCAGCTGCTTATTTTCGCAAGCTTGTCCGTGCTTGCGCTGACCGCGGGACTCGCGTTGTACATGCCTGCGCTGCGCCGCACGCTGGTCCCGCTGTCCCGCATGGTGGAAGCCGTGAAAGGCATCGACGCCGGCAATTTGAAGCAGCGTCTTCCGGAGCTGCAAGGCCAGCAGGAGATCGACCGGCTGTCCGTCGGTTTCAACGGCATGCTGGAGCGCCTCGAAGCATCGTTTCGCGCCGAACAGGAAACGACCGAGGCGATGCGCCGGTTCATCGCGGACGCTTCGCATGAGCTGCGCACGCCGCTCACGTCCATTCACGGGTTCTTGGAAGTGCTGCTGCGAGGAGCGGCGGCGTCCAACCCGGAACAGCTGCAAACCGCCCTGCGGAGCATGCATGGCGAATCCAAGCGGATCAACAAGCTCGTCGAAGATCTGCTGACGCTCGCCAGGCTCGACCGCGCGCCGCAGCTTAAGCTCGCCGAGCTGTCCTTGGACGGGCTTGTCCGCGGCATGGAGCCTCAGCTGCGCATGCTTGCCGTCGATCGGTCCGTCACGTTCCAGTTGACGGCCGGCATCCGCGTGCAAGCGGAAGGCGACAAACTCAAACAGGTGCTGCTGAACCTGTTCCAAAACGCCGTGCAGCACACGGAACCGGGTTCCGGCGCCATCACCGTCTCGCTGATGGCTGACTCCGGCAGCGGCGGGAACAATGGTGGGAGCGGTGGGAGCAATGGTGGCAGCAGTGGCAGCGGTTCCCGCCGCGCCTTCGCCGAGCTCGCCGTGAGCGATAATGGGATCGGAATCGCCGACGATCATCTGCCGCGGCTATTCGAGCGTTTCTACCGCAGCGACGCATCGCGCGCGCGCAAATACGGCGGCTCCGGCCTCGGCCTCGCGATCACGCAATCGATCGTGGAATCGCATGGCGGCTCCATAACCGCGCGAAGCAAGCTCGGGGAAGGCAGCATGTTCATCGTCAGGCTGCCTATCTAGTCCGGATAATTCAATAGCTCACAGAAAACCGGTCCCCTTGGGAGACCGGTTTTTGTTTTCGCCGAACTGCGCCTCCTGCTCACACAATTCAAACGCTTATCCCTGCAATTTGCTAACATTTCCTCGTTATGATGAAGAATATCATTGACATATGGAGAGGTGCATCCCCTTGCTACGCTGGTTAAAACGGAAAAGTCTCATGTTCAGCAGTTCGTTGATTCTATCGCTCGTATTTCTGCTGCTCATCGCCATCATGTCGTATCTCCTCTATGCTTCCCAGAAGGACGCCGCATTCGAGAAGTTCACCGAGATCGGCGACAAGCTTCGCGCCCAAGCGCAAGCGAATGTAAATCTCATAGAGCCGCTGGCAGAAGCGGTCGACGCCAATGGCACGCCGCCGGATAACGAGACGCAAATCCTGAAACGGCTGCTAGACGGAATGACGGATAAAGACATCATGACCAACGCTTATTATCTATCCGCGAGCTCCGCGTCCAAAGACGACGGCACTTACTTGCGGAACATGCTGGCCAGCGAAGCGATCAGCGCCGCAGGCATGAAGCCCGGTACCGAATACAACCCAGACGATGCGATGCTGAAAGCCTTTAACCGCGCGGTCGAAGGAAATCCCGCCCTTTCGGCTACTTACAAGGATGATTACGGCACCTGGATCTCGTACCTGGCACCGATCGTCGACGCTCAAGGCAAGCCGATCGCCGTGTTCGGGCTGGATTACGATTATGCGCAAGTTCAGGACCGGATGAATCTCATTCTGGCCAAAGCCGTCGGCGCCGGCCTGCTCGTCGCCCTTGCCGCGGTCGTGCTCGTCCTGCTGCTCGTTCGCATAGTCGTAAAGCCGCTTCGCTTGCTGGCGCAAACGGCGAAGATCGCCGCCCAAGGCGACTTGACGGTGGCCATGCCGGCATTCGGAGCGAACGAAATCGGCCAGGCGGCGAGCTCGTTCAGCGAGATGATCGCCAGCCTGCGCGCATTGACGGTGCATATCAAGCAAACTGCCGGCGAGGTCGCCTCGTCTTCCGGCAGTCTAAAGGAAACCGCCGGCCAAACGGCGCTCGCCACGAACGAAATCACGCAGGCCATTCAACAGGTGGCGGAAGGCACGCAAACGCAATTGGCAAGCACGGAAGAATGCCTCCGGGCGATGACCGAGATGGCGATCGGCATTCAGCGCATCGCGGAATCGTCTTCGTCGGTGTCGGAATTGGCAGCGGAAACGACGGAGCAAGCCATGAATGGCGAACGGGTTATTTTCCGCACCTTGGACCAGATGCGGACCATCGAGAATCAAGTCGTACAAGCGGCAGGAACGATGGAGGAGCTTAATGCGTCCAACGGCCAAATCGGAAACATCCTCTCGCACATAGCCGACGTTGCCAATCAGACCAACCTGCTTGCGCTGAACGCCTCCATCGAAGCTGCCAGAGCCGGCGAGCACGGCAAAGGCTTCGCCGTCGTCGCGCAGGAAATCCGCAAGCTGGCCGAGCGTTCCAAGCTCTCGTCGGAAGAGATCGCCGGCATTCTTCATGCCATCGGCTCCCGGGCCGAGGAGGTCAGCGCCGCGTTGACGTCGTCCGCCAGACAGGCGCGCATCGGCACCGAGCTGGCCGGTACTTCGGGCGAATCGTTCCGCGCGATTCTGGCATCGGTGAAGGAAGTATCGGAGCAAGTGCAGGAGGTATCCGCCGCTTCCGAGCAAATGTCTGCCTGCAGCGAACAGATTGCCGCATCGCTGGAAGAGTCTGAACGCATCGCCGAAGCGGCTTCCGGCCACTCGCAGCAGGTTGCCGCCGCATCGGAGGAACAGCTGGCTTCCGTAGAGGAAGTCGCAAGCGCGGCCGAGCAGCTGCGCTCGCTCGCCGGCGAACTGAACGAAGGCGTCAGCCGGTTCCGCGTATAACGGCGTACGGCGCGAGCACGCACGATTTTCATAGGAATGCTGCTTCGTTTTCACTATAATGAAGCTGAAGCATAGACAACCTTATACGCCGTTTACCTCTGCATGAACACATGAAATGGAGGAGCTCCTATGGCACAGAATCGACAGGTTTGCATTACGGGTACCGACCGCGGGATCGGGCTCGAATTGGTGAGAGGCTTGCTGCAAGCAGGCTGCACCGTGTACGCGGGCGGCATCGTCAGCCCGAATCCCGAGCTGGAACGGCTGAACGAACAGTTCCCGGGACAGCTTCATGCCTTCCTGCTGGACGTCGGCAGCGACGCCAGCGTACAGGAAGCCGCGGAGTGGATTCGCAGCCTTACGCCGGCGCTCGACATGCTGATCAACAACGCCGCACTGCTCGGGGACACGGAGAAGACGGTGGCGGACGAGCTCGATTTTAGCGAAATGCAGCGGGTCTACGACATCACGGCGCTCGGCGCCATTCGCATGGCCAACGCGCTGCTCGAACCGATCATGAACGGCGGCAAGCTGATCGTGAATATCACCTCGGAAGCCGGAAGCATCGGGAACAGCTATCGCGAGGCCTGGTTCGGCTACTGCATGGCCAAGGCCGCCCTGAACATGGGCTCGACCATCATCCATAACCGCATTCGCGGGGACGGCGGACGCGTGCTGCTGCTCCACCCCGGCTGGGTCAAGACATCGATGAGCGGCACGTGGAATGACTCCGGCACGCATACGCCGCAGCAATCGGCAGCCTTTATTCTGGGCCGGATCGAAGAGCGCCGTAGCGAGCTCCATGACCGGCCGCTATACCTCGAAGCGGATACCGGCAACGAGTTGCCATGGTGAGGAGCGTGCGACAATGAGCGAAATCAACGACAACTCGGAAGCTGCCGGCAGCAGGCAAGCCGGCGATAACGGACAAGCCAACAGGACAACGGGAAACGCCGGCCCGATTCAAGCGCTGCTGCTCGGCGACTTCACGGAAGCCCCTTGGCATCCGCTGGAGCCGGCGCGCGCCGAGATTCAGTCTATTCTAGCTCCTGAATTCCTATTGACCGCGACCGAAGATTACAACGTCTTGAACGAGCTGAACCAAGCGGAATACCCGTTATGCATCTCTTATACGGACTGCTGGAATCGCGCGCTGGCGCCGGAGCAGACCGCAGGCTTGCTTCGTTACGTGGCGGGCGGCGGCGGACTGCTCGTCATTCACAACGGCGTTTCCCTGCAAAGCAGCCCTGAGCTGGCACAGCTGATCGGCGCGCGTTTTACCGGCCATCCTCCTTATCAATCTCTTAACTATCATCCGGTTTACGGACACCATCTGCTGGACGGAGTCGAATCGTTCGCGCTGGACGAGGAGCCGTATCTGTTCGAGCTCGATTCGCTAGCTGCGCGGACGGAGTTCCTGACCTTCGAATTCGAAGGCGAGCGTTATCCTGCGGGATGGGAACGCGCCTACGGACTCGGCAAGCTCGTCTATTTGCAGCCTGGGCATCATGCCCCGTCGTTTAAGCCTGCATCGTATCAGCGGCTTGTGCGCAATTGCGCGCGTTGGGCGTCCGGACGTTAAGCGCGGCATCCGGTCTTTCGCCGGGTCTCCGCATGTACAGAGCCGGATCGGCATGTCATGCGCTTATTGCGCCTATACGAGCCGGCCAAGGATTGCGCGGCTGCGACACGATTCCCCTGCTCTCTGCATGCATAAAGCCCCCGTTCCCGCTCCTGCGAGTGGAAATGGGGGCTCTTTTTATCTGGTGCATGGCAATAGGCCACGAGAGGCGCGGTGGATCATTCAAGTGATCATTCACATTCAATGGATCATTCATATTCAATGGATCATTCACATTCAAATTCGGCGGACAGGAGATCCGTTATTCGCGCATTTCTGCCCCATTTTAGCTTTTGGCGGACTCGGGAGACGCTATACGCCTCAAATCATTACCGATCCAGGCCATCGCCGCCGGATAGCGGAACGCCCGGCCGCTTTGACTTGCCAATAGCCCCAAATCGCCATATTAGCGGATCCTGCGGCCGCGAACGGCGCGACTCAACTTCTTTCTATGCTCCTGCCGCCGCCGTCGTAACGACCACTGTCCGCGGGCCCGGCTCCCAATTGACCGCAATGCCCAGCAGCTTCCCGACATCGCCGATCGGCACGTACAAGCTGCCGTTCAGAATCGTTGGCCCATAAGTCAAAGCAACCTGTTTGCCGTCCTTCACGGCGAAGGCCGAATTCTCGGTAAGGGTGAAAGCGGCTTTCCCGTACGTAATCGTGGTTTGCTTATTCGGCGCGTCATAACTGACTTTCGCCCCGATCTCCTGCATGAGGAATCGCATCGGCACGAACATCCGGTCGTTCAGCGTCATCATGCTCGGCTGGAATTGCTTCGTCTTGCCGTCGATGATCAGGCCGGCCTCCGCTTTCACGAACGCGCCCGTCGGTCCCGTGGCCAGCGGCTTCGTCAGCTCTTCCGGCAGCCGGAACGCATAGAGCTTGCCTTCGGCCTGCACGATCAGCGTGCTGCCCGCGACCTGGAACGGGCCGTAATTCCGAGCTTGCGTCTGGAAGCGGAAAGCCGCTTTGCCCGTCGTCACGTTCAGCGCGTACACCTCGCCGTCCGTCTGACCGACGTACATGCCGGCATTCTTGAAATCCACCCGGCTTGCCGGATTGTCCAAGCCTTCATAGAACAGCGAAGACTGATCCACGAGCTTGCGGGCATGGAAGCCCAGGTTGTCGACGTTCTGGAAGAACACTTTGCCGTTGTAGGGGCCGGCTATGAAACTCCCGCCATCGGTCACGTACCTCGCAACAGCATCCGTGCCGTCGTTCAAGTTATACGAGAACAGTTTGTTGTCCTGCGTCAGAATATAAACGTCATTGCCGTCGACCGTCACGTATTTCGGAGCTTGGTACATCGCGGGCAGCGCCGTGCTGACCGCGACGAACGGCTTGCTGCCGGTTACTTTGCCCGTCTTGGCGCTGACGATATCGATCGTCGCCACATAGGCGGATTCGTCGGTATGCGGCCAGTCGTTATTGAAGTACAGCGTATCTCCGTCCGCCTTCAGCAGCTTGTCGTGGCTGCCCTCCAGCTTCCACAGCGTCTTGCCCGTCGCCTTGTCGATGGCATAGAACGTGTTCACCGTGATCGCGCCCGACTCGAAGGTGCCGACAAGCAGCATGCTGCCGAGAATGGTCATTCCGTTATGGCCGACCGCATCGCTCCCGGCTGTCCAATTCAATTTGCCAGTCGCCAAATTAATCGATGCCAGCCCGCTGTTCGATGACGCGTACAGCGTAGAGCCGTCCGCCTTGAGCGAGACGAGCTGCTTCTCTTTCGACTGATAGATGCGGGTGCCCGAGCCCGTCGACGGATTCACCTTATACACGCTGCCATCGGCGCTGCCCGCATAGACGAAGCTCCCGGCAATGACGGCCGAGCCCGGCAGCAGCTTGGCGCCGAACGACCACAGCGTCTTGCCGGAAGCGATGCTCCGCGCAACGAGTGCGCCGCTCTTGATGTAATAGAGATTGGTCTCGCCCACGGCGGGCGGATATTGGATGCGTTCCGTGCCGGAAGGGAGATCAAGCTCCGCGCTCCAGAGCGCCTTGGCCGTCGGTACTTTATTTTCGAAGCCGTAGTTCGTCTCCAGGCTGTAGCTCGGCTCGCTGCCGTATTGCGCGGAAGCCGTGCCTCCGGCCCCTAGCGATGCGGCGACCAGCCCGGCTGCAAGCACGCCGAGCAAGGAATGTTTAAATTTGCGCATAAGGATAAGCCTCCTTCGGAATTCGACTGCTGTCCACTCCTAGACGGGCAGCCGTTCCGAAAGGTTTCATCTCTTCCCGGGAAAATCCGGCTTCCAGCGTTCATGACAGCGCAAAGAAGCCAGCTTGAACCCCATCGGGAACAAGCCGGCTTCTGACCTTTGCAGCTCTCCTGCTTCTTAACCCCCGAACTTCTCCGCCGCGTCCACCGTATGCTTCAGCAGCGTCGCGATCGTTACCGGGCCGACGCCTGCCGGCACAGGCGTGATCGCGGAAGCATTCGCCATGCACGCCTCGTAATCTACATCGCCGACATTGCCGGGATTATATCCGGCGTCCAGCACGACGGCACCGGGCTTAATCCAGTCGCCCTGCACGAATTTCGGCTTGCCTACGGCAGCGACGACGATGTCCGCAAGACGGACGATGGAGGCGAGATCCTCCGTTCTGGAATGGCAGGTCGTCACCGTCGCGTCCGCGTTCAGCAGCATGGCGGAGACGGGCTTGCCGAGAATGGGACTTCTGCCGATGACGACGGCATGACGGCCCCGGATCGGAAGCTTGTAATGCGCCAATATCGCCATAATCGCCGCCGGCGTGCAGGATGGATAATCCGCGAAGCCGAAGGCGTTCTGCGCGAAGCCGAGCGTGGTCACGCCATCGACGTCCTTCTCGATCGCGATCGCCTCGAACGCCGCGCGCTCGTCGATCCCGTGCGGCACCGGATGCTGCAGCAGAATGCCGTGCACCGACTTGTCGTCGTTCAGTTTACGAATGGCGGCAATGAGCTCCTCCGTCGTCGTGCTCGCCGGCAGCTCCACGCGAATCGACGAGATGCCAAGCCGCTTGCACGCATTGCCTTTCATCCTGACGTACGTGGCGGAGGAAGGGTCCCCGCCGACCAGAATCGTAGCCAGACACGGCGTGATCCCCCGCTCCGCCAGCCTTGCGATGCGCGCTTCCAGCTGTTCCTTGATGCCGGCCGCGACCGCGTTTCCGTCCAAAATAAGCTTTTCCGCATGAGACATGTTCCATCATCCTTTCGGTTGTACGCTGCTAGAAAAACAGAAAGAGGCAAGGGAATATTGCTCCCTTACCTCTGCCCAGGCGTACGGCCGTATGAACGATGTGCTCCCCCGCGGTTCGCCGCGTTACGCCAGTCACACTCGCTATTGAATCGTTGGTAGTATTATACGCCAAGCCGTCCGTTCGGGCAACTGCCCGCCGTGCCTTGCGCTGCCCTCGCGCCGCTCCCTTACACCGTGAACGTCACCATTCGCGCATACGCATCCCGGTGCATGTATGCCTGTGCCAGCTCGGTTTTGTTCGATTGCAGGAACATGCGCACGAGCGAGCTGCTCGTCTGCGTGTCTTTCACGTACGGCGACAGGTAGACGGTGTCCGCCTTCGTCGTGCTGCGCATGTATTGCTCCAGCTGCAGCTCGTATTCAAGGTCCGTGGAATTGCGGATGCCCCGAATAACGGCTTTCACGTCGTTCGCGTTCACGTAATCCGCCACGATGCCCTCGAACGGCACGACGACCGTATTGCTCATATGCGCGATCGACAGCTGCACGAGCTCGGTGCGCTGCGCGATGTCGAAGTAATGCTTCTTGCTGCGGTTGTTCGCAATAATGACATGGACCTCGTCGAACAGGCTGCATGCCCGCTCAATGACCGAAATATGCCCCAGCGTGATGGGATCGAAGCTTCCCGCATAGACGACTTTCATCCCTGTTCCTCGCTCGGCACGACGGCATCGCGGATCTGCTCGAAGGTGAGCGGCGTGTAATCCCAATGCTCCACGCTGACGTTGAAGTAATTGACGCTCTCGTATTTCTGCCCATGGATATGCCCGTGCACGTTGACGTAAGGCATATGCTTGTTCATGTACATCGGCTCGTGCGAGAGGAAGAAGAAGTCCTTGTAGATGACCGGATGCTCGCTCACCTCGTCGAAGCCGACGTCCAGCCACCATTGGCGCGAGCGGCCCCGGTCGTGATTGCCGAGAATGAGATGCTTGTAGCCGTTGAGCCGCGATACGATGGCCGCCGTCTTGTCCCGGTTCAGAAACGAGAAATCGCCGAGATGAAACACCTTGTCGTCCTTGCCGACGACCGCATTCCATCGCTCGATCATCGTTTCGTTCATCTCGTCGACGTTCGAGAACGGCCGCGTTTCAAAATCGATAATATGCTTATGGCCGAAATGATGGTCGGATATGAAAAATACCTTTTGCAAGAGAGAACACGCTCCTTGGATGTACGCTGCCGCTAAGCTTCTGCTCGTACGTACGTTTCTACAGTACGTTACTCGCTGTCCGTAATGGTCGCCAGCAAATCCGCGCGCAGCGGAGTGAACGTTTCGACGACGACCGTATCTTCCAGCGCCGTCACCTCATGCACCGCGTCGCCGGGAATGACGAACTGCTCTCCCGCTTCGGCCACCGAGAATTCACCGTTCATCTCCAGCTGCAGCCTGCCGCTGACGACGTACGACAGCTGCTCGTGCGGATGCGAATGCGCTTTTCCGATCGCGCCGGACTTCATCGTTACCATCATGCTCATGATCGTCTTGCCCGGCTTGAAAATCTTCCGTTCGACGCCGGGACCCGACGTATGCCATTCCTCAAAACGCGGCATTATGCCCCACCTCCTGGTATAAGTAACACTTTCGATACATGGCCCGGCTGCTTCAGCAGCGTCTCGAACCAGCGGCCGCCTTCCTCAAGCGGCGCTTCGATCACGCCCTCGGCAAGCCCGATGCGTCCTTCTTCGATCCACTTGAGCGCCGTCCGGAAGTTCGTGGCGGAGTAGGCAAAAGCGCCCGTCATCGTCACTTCGTTCCGAATCGCGATATTGATCGGCAGCGTCGATTCTTCCTCGTGCAGCCCCGTGAACACGGTGCGTCCGCCGCCTTTGCAGGCAAGCACGCACTGCTTGCGCGTCGCGCCCGAGCCAACCGCGTCGATGGCGGCGTTAACGCCCGCTCCGCCGGTCAGCCGTTTCACTTCTTCCAGCGTATCGACGCCTGCTCCCGGACAGACGATATGCCTCGCGCCGAGCTTGGAGGCGATCTGCAATCGGTCCGCGTTCATGTCGACGGCGATCACGTCCTGCACGCCATGCTGGCGCACCGCTTGCAGCGCGAGCAGCCCGATCGGTCCCATGCCGACGATCAGCACCGTATCCGACGGTTTGAGCGCCGCCAGCTCCGCCGCGCGGATCGCGCAGGCGGCAGGCTCCGTCATGGCCGCTTGCTGCAGCGTGATCGAATCCGGCACGGCGTATACGAACGCCGCCGGGATCTTGACATACTCCGCGTTGCTGCCGGGCAGCGCGGCGGACAACAGCTTACGAGAGGCGCACAGCTGCTGCCTGCCTGTCGCGCAAGGTTCGCATTGTCCGCAAGTCACCAGCGGATTAGCCGTGACGCGCTGGCCGATCCGCCAGCGGCCCTCCGCTTCGGCCCGGCTGCCGATCTCCGCAATCGTGCCGGAGAACTCGTGGCCGAAGATAAGCGGCGGCTTGCGGAGCGAGTTCCGCCCTAAATATCCGCTGAGCTCCGATCCGCAAATCCCGGAGTACGCGACGCGGATCAGAATCTCGTCTTCGCCGGGTACGGGCTTGTCCGTTTCCCTGATGGCCATTTCTTGCGGTCCTTCATAGATGAGCGCCTGCATGTAATGATCTCCCCTCGACGATTCGATTCGTGCGGTTCGGTTCATTTGTGCATGATCCCTGTTGGCTTCAAACCCATATTGTGCATAATCGTTCAATGATTCCATGGTAGCATTCCGCGGGGAATCTAGAAAGTCCCAAACCCGTTTCGCAACAACTTATAGTGATGATACGTCTCGCCGTCGATCGCGATGTCGCCGACCGGCTGGAAGCCGCATTTGACGATGACCCGGTTGGACGCCGCGTTATGCGTGAGGGCGATGGCGTTCAATTCCTCCGCCAGTCCCTGTCCGAACAGATACCCGATCATGCCGGAAGCCGCTTGCGTCGCGTAGCCTTTGCCGCTGTATGCGGCGGAAATGCCGTACATGATCTCCCGGTTCGGCGGCGGCAGCTCCTCCTTGACGGACGTGCAGACCCAGCCGATGAAGGCGCCCGTCTCTCTCAACGCCATGACCAGTCTCAGCTGCCGATCCCCGATCTCCCTGCCCTCCCGAACGGCTTCAAGGAATCGTTCATTGCCCGGAATTTCGTAATTGATCAGCCAATCCGCGCGAATATCCTTAGAATCGGCGTTCCAGCCAGGCAAGTAACGGACGATCTCCGGCTCATGCGTGATCGCGTGAAAGTCATCCAAATCCTCGGGCCGAAAAAGCCGCAATACAATGTCTTCGCACGGAATGCTGAATTCGTTCATGGATCCTCCGATCTTGATCTTTAGCAGCCCCTTCACTAGTCGAATACGTATAATTTACCATGAAATAACAAACCGGGGTAAGACGAAACATTGCCGCCGAAGGCGAAAACCCGTGCACGTCCGTTGATTCCGAGCCGCGATAAGACTCACGGCATGCATGCGGATACAATAAAAATAGTGTAAGCGGAACCAATGCATTTCATAAATCTGACATCAGTGTGGTAAAGTTTAAATAGAGAATATCGGAATAAGGAGGAAGCACGACAATGAAGGAGCGCATATTCGAGCTTCGGTGCAAGGATGGATCGCGGCGGTACGCGGCGGAATGGGAAGCGGAGGAATCGCGGGACGTTCACGCCGTCATTGCCCTCGTGCACGGCATGGGCGAGCATATCGGCCGCTACCGGCATGTCGCCGAAATGTTCACGCATGCGGGATACGCCGTCTTCGGCTTCGACCAGGTCGGTCACGGCCAAACCGCAGGCAAGCGCGGGCACACCAAATCGTATCCGGCTTTGATGGACGGCATCGACGCGATGCTGGCCGAAGCCGCTGCACGGTTTCCCGGGACGCCCGTGTTTCTGTACGGACACAGCATGGGCGGCAACGTCACGCTGAATTACGTCCTGCGGCGCAAGCCGGATGTTGCCGGCGTCATCGTAACAGGCCCTTGGCTGCGGCTCGCCTTTAATCCGCCGCCGCTCCAGCTGATCATCGCGCGTGTCGTGAACCGGCTGTTTCCGGCGTATACGAACGACAGGCCGATGGTCGGCGACCATTTGACCTCCGATCCCGAGATGGTCAAACGGTATCAGGAGGATCCGCTCGGCCATGGCGCCATCACGGCGCGTTTCTTCCTCAGCGTGCAAGGTGCCGGATTATGGGCGATCAAGCATGCGCCGGAATGGCGCGTCCCGCTGCTGCTCATGCACGGCGGTACGGACAAAGTGACTTCCATCCTGGCCAGCAGGCAGTTTGCCGATGCCGCCGGCTCCAGGTGCACGTTCATGGAATGGCCCAGCCTCAAGCACGAGCTGCACAACGAACTGGACCGCGAAGAAGTGTTCGACGTCATGCGGGATTGGCTTAAGGAGCAGCTTGAGGATGCTTGAGCTTAAGGGCAGCGAGCAATAAGCCTGCATCCATGCAAATCAGCTCCTTTCTTGTACGACGGGCCGCCCTCCCAACCAAAAAAGACCCGTGAAAAAACAGCCTTCCTCAAGGCCATTCTTCACGGGTGCTTCCCGAGCGATATTGCAGCGTCTCCGCATTATTCCATTGAGTCGTTGAGAGGGCAAGCCCTAGATCCCAACCTATCGCGCTTGAATCTAACGCATCGCCCTAGTTTCTAACGTATCACGCTTGTTTCAAGCCTATTATTTTCTAACCCAGCCCGCAACTCCCCGCCTCCTGCCTCTATTCGCACCGCGCTATTCCGCTTCCAGCTTGTCGTACACGCGATGATCAATGACGATATCGGCCTGTTTCGTCCGTGCCGCGATCAGCTTGGCGTACGCTTCGTCCGACAACTGCTTCCGAATTTGGCCGCTGAACTCCGATACCGGAACAGCCTTCGGCTGCTCGACGGACAATACCTTTACGACATAGAGTACGCCATTCTCCTCCACAAGCCCGCTGACCTCATTCCGATGCAGCTTCTTAGCAGCCTGCAGCAGCAGCGGATCCATCATCGTATCTTCTTTCGCGGAAGCCGCGTCGAAGGTCCGGGAAGCAAACTGAACCGCGCTGCCGCTGTTCTTATACCGTTCCTCTAAGGTCGTCCAATCCTCTCCGGCTGCCAACCCGGCTCTCACTTGCTCCATCTGCTTGCGCGCCGACGAATCGGCGGCCTTGCAGTCCTCCGGCTGGCATGTCAGCGAGACCACTGACGTCCGGATCGTTGCTTGCCCGATATAGTCGGCGATATGCTGCTCGTAGTAAGCATTCACCTGCGCCTCCGTAAACGCATCCCGCTGCGCCAGCTTCGCCTTAAGCCGCTCCACGTTCTCCGTCAGCCATGTATCGTAATAGAAGGCCGCATCCAAATGCGCCGGACCGTAAACGAGACCGCCCTTCTTCAGCGTCTGCGCCCTCCGCTTGTTTTCCGATTCCCACTGCTTCAGCACGGCCTCGTAGGTAATGTCCTGCACGATGCCTTCCTGCTTGGCCAGCATAAGCTGCACCTTATCGCCCGCGATAGCCGTCATCGTCTCTTCGCGCAGCTTATCGGCCGGCCGTTCGCCGCCGTATGCGCTCGTCCAGAAGTCCGGCGTGTCGCCAAGCTTATAGGTTTGTTGAAAATAATCATAAACGCCGGCGCGCTTCGTCGTCTGCATGCCGAGAAATTCGGCCGCCGTCACGGGCTCCCCGTCGATCGTGGCCACGACTGCCGTATCCGGTACTGACGGTATCTTCGCAGCCTGCGCCCGATAGACGGATACGCCGATCAAGATGGCGAGCAGCGCGAGCAAGCCTGCGCCTGCCAGCTTCAACTTGCGTCCCGATTGGCCTGTTCCGCGGCGGCGGGGAGAACCCGCTTCCTCTTTCGCTTCCGTGCGGACCTGCTTCCCTTTGCGCCTGCGCGCCTGCTTGTTCGATGCGATCGTCATCTACCTCCCTGCCAAGGTGGAATAAGAAAGCAAGCGGCCGAATCAACAAGCCGCTTGCCAGGCCAAATCATGGCACTTGAACGAAGCTCCACTGCTGGTTCTGGCCGCCGTTGTCGTAATATTGGATCGCGTCCCCGCCGTCGACGAGCGACACGCCGGACATATCGAGCAGTTTACCGCTTTGGCGGTTCACCAGTTTGTAATAGCCGCTGCCCGCGCTTGTCAGCGACCAATGCTGGTTCCAGTTGCCGCTGTCCGAATAGATGGCGCAGCTCGCGCCGTCCGCCAAGGAGGCTCCGTAAATCTCCATGATCTTGCCGTTCGCCCTGTTCTTGAATTTGAAATACCCGCCGCCAAGATCGATGGCCTGCCACTGCTGATACGTCGAACCGAGATCCGACCATTGCTCGACCTGCGTGCCGTCCGTCGAAGCGCCGCTTTCCGGGCCGAGAATTTTGCCGCTTTGGCGGTTCACGATCTTGTAGTACGCGTTGTTTACAAGCGGGCCGCCCGCGGTTAAGGTCAGGTTGCCGAAGGCGGACGTATCCGTCCAGTTATTGCCCGTACCGCTCCACATGAGTTGGCTGTTGCGGTCGCCGCCGTCGTCATCGTCGTTGTTGGCAATGTCCAGCCCGATCACGGTTCCGGCGGCCGGCGTAATCCCGAGATTACTCCACGGAATGGCGATTTCGCCGCTGAAGCCGCCCGTGATATTGGCTACCGCGTGAAGCACGCCCGTCGTATTCCCGCTCCGCTCGAACAGGCCGGCGGAATCGTTCCAGCGGATCGCGAACTGCCGGTCATGCGAATCGTAGCTCGTGCCTTTGTTATGATCGGCATCCACGTAGATATCGAAGGAATCGTCGTTGTACATGTCCGTCGAATCCTTGTACAACGCGGAATCGAGCGCCTGCACGCCGACGTACAGATATGTGCTGTCCCACGCCGCGCCGAATTTGACCGTATTGTTGGGCACGCCGCTGATCGTTTTCGCGACGTTCGCGGCAATCGACCAGCTGGCTTCGCTCAAGCTGCCGTCGATCGTCATCGGCGTTGCCGTTTGCGCTGCCGACAAGGAAGCCGAGGTCGTCGTCGATCCCGTATATTCGCTTGCTCCGATATCCGGCGAGCCGTTATAGAGCGCCGCGCCCCAGAAATCGAGACCGCCGTTGCCCGTAATCGTCTTGCCGCTGTCGATCGCCGGCGAACCGGATTGCAGCTTGTAGCCGTCGACGGTCGAACGTCCGTCTCCGCCGGAGCCTCCGTTTACGAACAGCGGGTTGCCCGTGACCGCATGCGTATCGCCGGCCGGAGCCGTGAAGCCGTAATACAGGTTATGATCGTACTGATGCACGGAAGGAAGGCTTACCGTTCCGCCGCCCGATACGAAGAAAATATTGTTCTCGTACGAATTGTTCAGCGTATCGCCGTCCCAGGAAGCGATCTTGTTGCCGTGAATGACGAAGCCGGAGCCGTCGCCGTTATAGAAGGTGTTGTTATAGAAATGCGCCGGATTGCCGTCGACGATCGTGGCCGTGCTCCAGTGCTGATGATGGTCGTTCTGGCTGATGTTGTAGCGCACGATATCCTGACCGTTCTGCAAGTTGCCCGTGCTCATGAAGAAGCCGCCGGTGTTGTCGTGGGAGTAGTTGTATTGGTAGAGATGCGTGCCGTAGGTGTTGAGGTCGGTGTCGAACGCCATGGAATCGTTGTCCACGCCGGATTGAAAATGCGTTCTCGCCACTTCGTTGTATTGGAACGTGGAGTCCTTGGACGACCAGGACCAGACTGCGGCGATCCAGCGGTGATTCGTGCCGTTCACGCCCGCATTGTACACCGTGTTGTGGTCGATGACTGCGCCGTTGCCGTAACCGACCACGATGCCGTCGGCCCCCGTCCGGTTGATGACGTTGTTGCTGATTTTGAGGTTGGTATACCAGGTCGCGGCCGTTGAGTCGTTATACTGCGTGCCGGTCCCGTTGGAGTAGATGCCGATCGTGGAGATGTCGTGAATTTGATTGTTCTCGATGCGCAAATCATTGAAACGCGAGAGCGTAGAACCTGCGGCTCCATCCCACACCGTAATGTAAATGGCCGCGTTATAGTACATATTCTCCGGCGAGGCGTCGCGGTCGGAGATGCCTTTGACATTATGGATGTTCAGATTGTTCAAGTAAATGCTGTTCAGCGTGCCGACCCCCTGGCCTGCAACCAGGATGCCGTGCCGTTTCGCGACTGCCGCGGCGTCGTTGGTAATCTCGAGATTCTGCACGGTCACGTACTGCACGTTGAACAGCTTGATCGCTTCTTCCGCGCCGCCTCCGTTGATAATCGGATCCGCGCCCGTACCGTACTTGCCGAACGTGATCTGGCCCGTGCTGCTTCCGGAGCTGATCGGACTGAGCGTGCCCGTCCATGCGCTTCCGGCTTTGAACAGGATGCTGTCGCCCGCGGTGAAGGACTGCCCGTTGATCTTGGACAGCGTCTTCCAAGGGGTGCCCGTGCTTGTGCCGTTATTGCCGTCGCTGCCCGACACCGAGTCGACGTAATACGTCGTTCCCGCCGCCGCGGCAGGCTTCGCCGGCAATCCTAGCGATACAAACACGAGCAGTAAGGCCATGCACAAGCTTAAAGCCGCTTTCCTTCCGTTCCATTCAACCAACATTTGAAAACCTCCTTGTTTTTGTCGTTCCGACAAATAAACAACGCGGTCACCGTCAGTTGCCGAACCGGCCTCACCCCCTTACGAACGGACGACTCCTACTTCCTTCCCAGCGCTCCCCGAATACTGATTTCCACGGGCGAGTAGTCATCGGGATTCATGCGGTCGAAATGCATGCGCTCCTTCAGCGGGGTCTTCTGGTTGCACATGAAGCGCGGATTGCCGGAGTGATTCTGGGATGGCGTGTGATACAGAAAAGGATGACATAGGATGATGTCGCCCGGGGAAGCCGTCGTTTCGGCAACGCGCAGCCGGAAGCCGTCGGCATCGGTATGCCACTCGTCCATGAACCGCTGGACCCGGTCGGGATCCTCCGTCCCCGCTCCGGTCAGCCCGGTCAGCTCCGACAGATACGGATGCTCCAGATTCAGCATGTCGATGCCTTCCTGCGGTTCAAGGCCTTCGGGATGTTTCTCTAGAAATTTCGCCACGACCTTGTGCGATCCCTCTATGATCAGCGTTCCGCCGCCATGTTTGCCGATCTCCGAGAAGATGCACAAGCATAGCAGCCCTTGATCGGGACTGTCCACGAAATGGCGGAAATGGCCGCCGTCCCAATGCCAGCCGCTTGTCGGCACCGTCCACGGCCGATCGGCGCCGAGCGCGAAGTTAACCGGCCACCAGCCCCAAGTGGCGACGACCTCTTCCTTCCCGTACACGCCCCGGTCGATCCAGCGTCCGTGCCCGGTCAAATCCTCGATGGCATCGGCCATCCGCTCCGTGTTGCAACGGTCGAAGGCGCCTCCGCTGTAAGCTTCCCGCAGATAGTACATCGGCTCTTCCCAGGTGCTTCGCTCTTCCCGGCCAACGCCGAATCGGGCCAGCTTATCCCAAATGAATTGCTGGCATTCCAAGGCCAGCTCGCGCGGGAACGCCTCTTCGACCTTTACCCAGCCGCGTTCGATGAAATGCTCGATTTGTTCCTTCGACAACACTTTGTTTTCCACTGCGTCCATCTCGCTTTCGATATGAAATATGGATTTGAACTAAGGAAGGGAAGCCAGCGCCGCAAGAGCGCTGACTTCCCGGCTTGCGCATTATTGGCCTTTCGCTGCCCGCCATGCGTCGAGCTGCTTCTGCTCTTCGGCAATAACTTTCTCGATGCCGGCCGCTTTCATCTTGTCGATATACTTCGGCAGGTACACGTTCGGATCCAACGTGCCGGATTGGAGCCCGGAATCGAACTCCTTGCGGACGTTCGCAATCGTTGCCGTCTCCGTCTTCACGTTCGTCGGATCGAAGACGAAACCGAGCAAAGTGTCGTTCTTCGCCGCTTTATTGAAGTCCATGAACTTCTGCCACTTCTGCGGATCCTCGTTCGTCCACAGGTAATCGTTGAACTGGTTGCCGAACAGCCAGGCTTGGTTCAGGTTGTAGCCCGAGGTTTGCGCCGTCACGCCGTCCGCGAAATCGATCGTGTTGTCGTCGACTTTCTTGTAATGCTTGCCTTCGATGCCGAAAGCGATCAAGTTGACCAGGTATTTGTCCGTATACAGCAAGTTCAGGAACATCATCGCGCGGTCAGGGTCTTTGGACGTTCTGGAGATCGACGTCATCGCGCCTTGCGTGTCGCCGGTTCCGATGATCGGCTGCGTCAGCTCGACCTGTACCCATTGCACGCCCGTTGCCGTGCTGGCTTCCGCGTCTTTGCCCGGCTTCAGCTGCTCCGGATAAGCGAATGCCTTGCCCGCTTTCAGACCGCCGCTCAAATCTTGCAGCGTTGCCGCGTCTTTGTTGACGTAGCCTTTTTGATACCAGGAATGAATGAGATCGTATCCGGCCTTCGCCTGAGGCGTTTCAAGGCCGTCGACCAGCTTGAAGTCCGATTGCCCGAGCGGAAGCGTTCCGGCGGCGATGTCGTAGTGATCGAAATTATTGCTGTTCCATACGCTCAGCAGCGAAGTGTCTTTGTTCAGATAGAACGGCGTAACGCCGGGCTCTTTATCCTTGATCGTATCGAAGTAAGGCTCAAGGTCTTCCAGCTTCTTGATCGTCGTAATGTCGATGCTGTACTTGTCCACGAGGTCTTTGCGGAGCATGACGCCCCATTGGGTGGCCATTTCCTTATTGGTCGGCATGCCGTAGTTCTTCCCGTTCACTTTGGAGCCTTCGAGCAGCGCGGGCTCGATGACGGCTTTCGCTTGCGGCGCATCCTTATCGATCAAACCCGTCATGTCGATGATGTTGCCTTGGGAAATCTTCGTCGTGAAACCGTTCCAAGCTGCCGTGTACAAGAGATCGAACGGTTCGCTGGAAGCGAATTTCAAGTTCATCTTGTCGTCCCAGCTGCCCCAGTCGATGACTTCGAGGTCGAAGGAGGCATTGATTTTGTCCTTCAAGTATTTGCTGACTTCCTCGTTGACCTCCGCTTGATCCTTCTGGGCCGCAGCGCCCGGCACGAACCATTTGATCGTGTACGGCTTCAGATTCGCCGCGCCTGTCGCGCCGCCGTTGCTGTTCGTCGCTGTATTCGCGCCGTTGCTATCCGTCCCGCTGCCGTTCGCGTTATTCGCTGCCGCGGCGTTATTGCCGCCGGAATCGGAGCTGCCGTCGGCAGTGCTGCTCGAATTGTCGTTGCTTCCGCAGCCCGCCAGCAGCAGCGAAACTGCGAAGGCGGCCGTTAATACGGATACTCCCTTGCGTTGTAGGCCTTTCATATGAACCCTCCCGTTTAAAATGATGCTGTAGTTCTGTATGCTAACCGGTTGAACCGGAACTAGCCCTTCACTGCGCCGACCGTCAAGCCGGCTACGAAATAACGCTGGAAGAACGGGTAAGCGAGCACGATCGGCCCCATGCCGACAATGCACATGGCCATCCGGACCGTTTCGCTCGGAATCTTGGCGATCTCTTGCGCGCCGACGGCCGAATTGCTCTGGGCGTTCGACTGGAGAAACTGCAAGTTGCGCATCACCCGGTACATCATGTACTGGAGATTGACCAATTTGTCGTTATTGATGTACACGAGGCTGTTGAACCAGTCGTTCCAATAGCCCAGCGTGTAGAACAAGCCGACCGTTGCCATCACGGGCAGCGACAGCGGCAGCACGATGCCGAAGAAGATGCGAAACTCGCCGGCCCCGTCGATCTGCGCGGACTCCAGTATCGACGGATGAATCGTCTGCTGGAAGAAGGTCCGCGTCGTCAGCACGAGGAACGCGCTCATGAGCAGTCCCGGAATAATCAAGGCGAACAAGGTATCCTTCAAGTGAAGGATATTCGAATAGACGAGATAACTGGGAACGAGACCGCCGCCGAAAATCATCGTGAAGAAGATGAAGAAGGAGAAGAAGCCCCGGAATTGGAAGTCCATGCGCGACAGCGGATACGCGTACAAGGCCGTCATCAGCATGCCGGCCATGCTGCCGATGATCGTCGTGGCGATCGAGATGCCGTAGCCGACCAGGATTTTATGCATATCGTAGCTGAGGTAATGATAAGCGGCCGTGCTCCACACCTTGGGAATAATCGAGTAGCCGTGAAGCGTGATCGCATTCTCGTCGGACAGCGAAGCCGAGATGACGAGCAGGATCGGAAACAAGCAGGCGATGCTATAGAGAATGAAGAACGCGTTGACGACGAGGTTGGAACCGCTCGAGATGGAATTGATGCGTTTGGCTGCCGTTTTGGAGACGCCGGCAGCGGCTGCCGGAGCCTGTACGGTTGTTGAACTCATTTGCGGTTATCGCTCCTTTCCCTAGAATAAGGCGCTCTCTTTATTGACTTTGCGAACGATCAGGTTGACGGTCAAGACGAGCACGAAGCCGACCGCGGATTGATATAAGCCTGCGGCGGAAGACATGCCGATGTCGCCCAAGGAAAGCAAGGCGCGATACACGTACGTATCGATGACGTTGGTCGTCGGGTACAACGAGCCGGAATCGAGCGGAACCTGGTAGAAGAGACCGAAGTCGGCGTTCAAGATATGTCCGACGGCCATCAGCATGAGAATGACGATGATCGGCCGGATCTGGGGCAGCGTAATGCTGATCACCTGACGCCATTTGGACGCGCCGTCCATCAAGGCCGCCTCGTAATACTCGTTGTCGATGCCGATGATCGCTGCCAAGTAGATCACCGTCGAATACCCGATGTTTTTCCAAATATAGACGAGCGGCAGAATGTACGGCCAATACTTCGGCTCGTTGTACCATGCGACGGCATCCATGCCGAGCGGTTCGAGAACATGCGTATTGATGAAGCCGAATTCCACGCTGAGCATGGAGTAGCCCAGGTAGCCGACGACGACCGCCGAGAGGAAGTAGGGCAGGAACATGATGTTCTGATAGAATCGGGCGGCGATCCGGTTTCGCGTCTCATTGAGCAGAATCGCGAAGGTAACGGCAATGATTGGCGTAATGGTGATAAACAAGGCGTTGTACAATACCGTATTGCGGGTAATCACCCAAGCGTCCGACGTTTTGAACAGAAACTTGAAGTTGTCGAAGCCGATCCATGGACTGGTGAGCCACCAGTAATGCAAGGTCATATCGATCTTCTTAAAAGCGATGAGCGTGCCGAACATCGGCAAATAGTTGTTGATCAGCAAGTAAAGCGTTCCGGGAAGCATCATGAGCAGCAAGTAGCGGTTCTTGGCCACCTTGCGGCCGAAGGAGAAGCGTTTTTTTCCCAATTCCGTGTTCAGTTCCATCACCTCTTGTTTATTTCGACATCGAATTCGTTCTTAGGTCTATTGTAAGAGAGAACCGACGGAGCAGATAGGAACAGAGATGACATAGATAACGTTATTATGACAAACCCCCGCCAAGAGACTTGGCAGGGGTTTGCGCGGGATCAGTCCCGCAGCTGGACGATGAGAGGAAGCGGCCGAGCGGGTCAGCCGACGATGCCTTGATAGCGCTTGCGATACTCCTGAGGCGTAATGCCGACCGTCTTCTTGAACACTTTGCCGAAGTACGAGAAGTTCTCGTAGCCCAAGGATTCGCCGATATCGCTGATCTTCTGGTTCGTTTCCGTCAGCAGAATCTTGGCTTGGTTGATCTTGGCCATGATGATGAAATCCATCAGCGACTGGCCGGTCTCCTTCTTGAAGAGGCGGGACAGATAGGCGGAATTCAAATAGACATGCGCGGCGATATCCTCCCGGTTGACATCCCGGATATGGGTTTGGACGTACTTCTTCACCTTCTCGATATTCGCGCGGTGATCGCCCTCGTGGTGGCTGAAGTAATCCATGCCGGCCGCGAGCAGCCGTTCCGCCCAGCTCTTCAGGCGGGAGAGCGACCTCGTGGCCGCGCGTTCGTCTCCGAGCAGCTTGCCGCCGACCACTTCTTTGGCCGGCCAGCCTTTCCGGTGGGAGACATGGTACACCATATGCAAGAGCAAATAGTAGACGGCCTCCAACGACTCGTGCGTGACCGGCTGCGCGGCAAGCTCCTTGAACGCCGCGTTCAGCCGATCCATTAGCTCCGTCTTCTTCCCCGATTCGAACAGCACGGTCCATTCGGCCCAGTCGATATAGGACGGCGCCTGCGCCTGCCGCATGCCGCTCCGCTCGAAGCCGTAATCCCGCAGGAACAGCAGCGTTTCCGGCGCCGCCACGTTGCTCTGCTCCATCTCGAGCAAGGCATGGTAGGTCTCCGTCAGACCGCCGATCGCCGCCGGCTCGCCCACGTAACAGGACAAGCGGCAGTAGAAATACGTGGACGACGCTTCCATATACGTTCTGCAAATCCGCGTTAGTTCACGATCGTCCAGCGTCTGCTCATCCTCGTAAAGCAGCACGAACAGAATGCCTCCCGCATCCCTGAAGACGGCTCCCCGGCGGGATTCCAGAAACATCTCCTCCGCGCTCTTGAGCAGCGCGTACTCCAGAATCTCCTCGTCCCGCTTGCTGAATGCTTCGCGGAATTCCTCCACGCTGAGCAGAATCGGCCTGACCCGCGTCTCCGGTTGAATCGGCAGTCCATACGTGCGGATGGCCTGCCCGAGCCGCTCGTCGTTCATGATCACGCGCGCGCCGAGCACGTCCTGCCAGAACTTCTCCCACAAGAGCGGCTTCTGCGTTTCCCATAGCTGGGCGTATTTCTCGTATCGCTCCGAATAATGCCGCTTGTCCCGCTCCTGCCGCAGCTTCTCGCATGCCCGCGAGACGACTTCGGCGATCTGTTTATGTTTGACGGGCTTCAGCAAGTAATCGAAGCTGCCCAATTGAATGGCCTGCTGCGCGTAAGCGAAATTAGCATGTCCGGTGAAAAATATCGTCAGCGTGTCCGGCTTGTGCTCGTTGACCCATTCCAGCAGCTCGAGACCGTTGCTGCCGGGCATCTCGATATCGCACACGATGATATCGATCGGGTTCGCAAGCAGCTGCTCCTTGGCGCTTTCGACGCCATAAGCGCTGAACAATCCGGTTACGCCGGCGGACGGCCAGTCGATGCAGTTCAGAACCGCTTCAACGGCATATTTCTCATCATCGACGACGAGCAAATTATACATCGTTGTTTCCTCCTTCGTTATCGCTGTCTATGGGCAGCCGAATGGTAATTACCGTGCCGCCCGCATCCCCGGCGGAGAATCGAACATCCGCGCGGTTCCCGTAAATCATCCCAAGCCGTCGTTTGACGTTCCAGATGCCAAGCCCGCCGGCGCCCTTCCCCTCGCCTTCTTCGGCCATGCCGGTCTGCAGCTGCTGCAGCTTCTCCGGCGAGAGTCCGCGGCCGTTATCGGCAATGACGATTTCGCAGTCGCCGCTGCCGTCCTGCAGCGGTTTGACCGTAATCGAAATGACGTAAAGCCGCTCGCCTTCCGGCATGCCGTGTATGACGGCGTTCTCGATAAACGGTTGGATCGTTAGCGGAGGCAAGGAGCAGCCGGCATAACGCTCAGGCAGATCTACCTCGAACGCAAGCTTGTCGGGAAACCGCAGCTTCTGAATTTCCAGGTAGTTGGCGATATGATCGATTTCCTCCGACAGCGTAATGAATTCGCGATGCGCCCGCGTAATGAATCGGAAGTAATCGGCCAGATGCTCCGTCATCTGCTCGACCAGGTCGTTCTTGCGAAGGGAGGACAGGCTGTAAATGATATTCAGCGAATTCAGGTAAAAATGCGGGTTGATCTGCGCCTGCAAATGTTTGAATTCGGCTTCCTGCTTCTTCAGCATGCCTTCGTAGACGTCGATTTTGAGCCTGCTGATCTGTCCGGCCATGCCGTTGAACGTCTCGATCAGGAAGGCGAATTCGAACGAAGAGCCTTCCTTCAGCCGGACGCTCAGATCTCCGTGCATGATCCGCCTCATCCCGGACATCAGCGCCTGCATCGGTTTCAGCAGCGTCCGTTTCAGGAAGATCGAATAGAACAGAATCACGATCAATCCCAAGACCGGAATCAAATAAATGGCCCATTGAAAATAAAACAGCTGCTTCAACAGGTTGTTCTCGGGCACGATGGCGACCAAATGAATCGGCGCTTGCTCGAAATCGGCGCTGACCGCCAGATAACCGAGCCCGCTCGAGCGGTTGAACTTGCGATACGCTTCGCTGCCGGGCTTCTTCAAGCTGTCCTCGATGTTCGCGACGTCCTCGTTCGTCAGCGTGGTTGCCGTTAAGGGCACTCCCGCGTTGGAGACGAGCAGCTGCTCCAGCCCGGAATCCGAAGAGGCCGTGTTCAAATCGTCGATTAATTTCTCCGCCTTGATCAAGGCGCCGACGAATGCCGTGCTGCCGGGCACCTGCTCGATGCGGACGAAATAATTGACGTTATCGGTCTCAAGGATGTCCCACTCATGTACTTTACGGCTCTTCGCATCGGCCATATACGCGTCCAGCACCTCATGGTACCGTTCGATTTCCCAGTACGTCCGCTGGCTGGTAATCAGCCTCTTCGGCTTGTCCAGGTAGACGAAGAACGTGTCCACTTCTTTATAAGCGCCTTGATCCTGTTCGAACGAAGTGAGCAGGGACTGCTTGGCGAAGAAGTAGTCGCCGCTTTCCTCCGGGTACGATGAGAGCGTTAACAAATTCGGATACGACGGATTGTTGGTCACTTGCCTGAGCAGGTAATTGACCGTTTGGCCCATGGCGATGTCCTTCTTCGCCGCCTGCGTGGAGATCAGATTGCTGTTGGATTGCGACACCTGTTCCCGCACGACGTTCATCGCATAATAGTTGTTATAAAATAAAAACAAGATAAGCGGCACCGTGACGATGATGAAGCCGATGAAAAATTTGTAGCGCAGCGTTCGTTTCTTCCGGACGATGATATTCAATCCGCACCCCCGTGAATCCCACTCTATTTTCCATTTTAATATAAACATAGAGTAGCACTCCGAATTAAAAAAAAACAGCCCGTTCCCAAAGGGAACGGACTGCTCTCGTGCGCGTCGGGGCAGCTAGCGGGTT
This sequence comes from Paenibacillus rhizovicinus, assembly GCF_010365285.1. Taxonomy (NCBI): domain Bacteria; kingdom Bacillati; phylum Bacillota; class Bacilli; order Caryophanales; family Paenibacillaceae; genus Paenibacillus; species Paenibacillus rhizovicinus. Next base: position 4,571,472 of record NZ_CP048286.1, on the reverse strand, counting down.
GCTGCTTGCGGACTGCCGCTTGCGGATTGCCGCTTGCGGATTGCTGCTTGCGGACTGCCGCTTGCGGACTGCCGCTTGCGGATTGCTGCTTGCAACGGCAAGCGGTTTATTGATTATCGGGGCCGATGCCATCGTAAACCTCATGGTCAATGGCGATCGCGGCGGTGCGCACGGCCTTGTCGACGAGCGCGCCGTAGGCTTCGTCGGCCAGCTGAGCCGCGATGCCCTCCTTGACCTCTTCGAACGAATGCGTCTTTCCTTCTGCGCGTTCCGTCACCACGGCAATAACGTAGGCGCCGTTCTCGCGGAATATGCCGGTGTGCTGACCCGCTTGAAGCCGCTGCACCTTCGACAAGAGCATCGGCGTCTCGAGATTCGCCGCCCTGGCCGTATCGGCGTCAAGCTTGACTGTCGCGACGGCCGCTTCTCCCTGGAACGCAGCCGCGGCAGCGGTCGCGGACATGCCCGTATCGAGCTTCTCCGCGATAGATTTCACCGCCGTCTCCGCTTCCGTGGCATTCATGGCTGCGCCGTCGCCGTACGGGACGGAGATCGTGTCGGCTTGAATCGCCGCCCGTTCCGTAAACTGTTCCGCCGCATGCGCATCATAGAAGGCGCGAAGCTGATCGTCCGACCACGTCATGGCGGCTTCGAGCTTGTTCTTCAAGGCGCCGAGCAAATCGGAATTGATCAGGCTGTAGTAAGCGGCCTCGCTGTACTGCTTCGGCCCGTATACGCCAGGCTGATCATCCTCTGCATTCGCCCTGCGCTTGTTCTCCGCCTTCAATCGTTTCAGAAACGAGGCATACGCAATGTCGTCCGTCAGCCCTTCGCGCTTCGCCATCGCCTGCTGGACTTTAAGCTGCACGGCTTGCGCGAGCGCGTCCTTCTTCAGCTTCTCGAGCGGCACTTCGCCTCCGTACGCTTTGGTCCAGAAGCCCGCTTCGTCGTCCGCGCCGTACTGGGCTTTGAAATACGCCGCCGTCTTCGCCTTCTGCAGCGCCATCGCTTGCTGGAGTTCTTCTCTCGCGATAGGCTCTCCGTTAACGGTCGCGGTAACGCGGGGCCCGGAATCGCCTCCCCGCAGATGCAGCAGCAGCGCCGCGGCGATGACGGCAAGCAGCAGCGCGGCAGCGGTCATGAGCATGACTTGAAGCCGCTTCTGGAAGAAGAATGCGGGCGTCCGCGCAGCCAGCGGACGCGCCGGTGATTTCAAGACAGCGTTTCTCATCGTCGCAAATCTCCCTTCGGATAGACGGCTTCAAGCCGAATTGAAACAGGCTGGAATCAGTTGCATTTAGGTGGATCATTTTGTTTCCGTACGGATCGGTTTCATCCTTGCGGATCAGTTTGTTTCCGGACGGATCGGTTTACATCCGACCCGATAAGTTTGCATCCTTGCGGATCGGCTGCGATCAGTGCGGGAACAACGTTTTCCCCGCCAGCGGGTGCAACGTCGATTTGCCGTCCCATACGAATGCCTTGATGCTCACGCCGTTCGTATTCGCCGGCAGCACGATCGTCGCCGTCAGCGTACGGTTCGTGAAGGACTTCACGTTCGCATTCTCCGTCGTCGACAGCAGCAGACCGTTCGAATTGTACACGCCAACGATCAGCGTCACGCCCTGATCGGCGTCCGTGGAGTTGACGATCGTCGTCGATACCTTCACGATGCCGCTCGGCTGGAGCGTCGTGATCGGCGCGCCTTCGCCGTTCGTGAAGACCGGCGCCGAGACGGTCAACCCGTTGCCGACGATAATAGCCGCCGCATTCGAGGCAATGTCATGGCCGTTAATGGTGACGACCGCTTGAATATGCGCCGTCCCCGCCGCGACTGCGGTCACGACTCCTTGAGCCGAGACGGATGCGATCGTTGGCGCATCGCTATGGTACGCAATGGCGACGCCCTCCGTCTTCAGATCCAGCGTCTTGCCGGCAGCGTCCGCTCCGATGACGGACAGCGGCGTGCTGTCTCCGGTCTTCAACTGCTGCTTGCCGGGCGTTACCGTCACCGAAGTCATGCTCTCCGGCCCGAAGTCGGCCAGATATTGGAACCTCACCGCGTCTGCGACCACTTTATCGTTGGCGTTATCGCTGAGCGTAACGGAACCGCCCGTGCCGGCCTCGAACTTATGGTTGCCGAGCAGCAGCCACTGCCCTGTCGCGGACGTGTATTCATTGACCGTGTACGACTTCGTACCGCCGGCGAATTGAACGGTAAACACGGCGTTCGTCGCTCTGCTCTCGTTGGATGCCCGCGGCGGCAGCCAGTAGTACACGCCATAGTAACCGCCGTTCGTTAAGTTCGGCGTCCACTGGATCGTCTTCGCGCCGCTTCCCTTCGCGGCGTATACGAACCCGTTCGCATTCCCGCCAGTGGCAGCCGTCCACGTACCCGTCTTCGCGGCATCCGCATCGTCCACGATGATCGACGCGCTCGTCGTCCGAACCGCAAGCGTGCTGCTGGCAGGCGAAACGTTGCCCGACAGATCCCGCGCCTTCACGTAAAACGAATAATCCGTGTCGGCAGTCAGTCCCGTCAACGTGGCCGAATTCGCCATGATGACCGAAGCGACCTTCTCGTTCGTGGACGCGTTATAGATGTCGGCATCCAGCGGCACGCCGTTCTCGGCTGCCGTCCATGCCAGCTTCAGCGTCGAATCCGTCCGTTCCTGCGCCGTCAATCCGGTCGGCGCGGAAGGTGCGGCCGTGTCGTTCTTCGTACTGGCCGGGTCTTCGAACATCCCGATATCCGGCGATCCCGTATAGAGCGCGTTGCCCCAGAAGTCTTTGCCGCCGTTGCCCGCAATGACGCGGCCTTCGCCGATCAACGGAGAATTGGCGTTCAGCTTAAATCCGTCCACTTTATCCATGCCGTCGCCGCCCGACGGGGCGACGAATTTCGGATCGACGTTCAAGTTTCGAACGCCTTGGCTCGGCGGCGTCGCGCCGTAGAAGTCGTTGTTGTAGAATTTCGGACTGGCCGGATACGGCTGGCTGCCCTGCGACGTGTAGAAAATATTATTGATGTACGTCGACTTCGGATTGTCCGACAAGAGGAAGCCTTCTCCGTTGTCGTTGTAGAACACGTTGTTGTAGAACAGCCCGGTATCGTGCACCTCTACCGTTTTGCCCGACGAACGGTGATGCTGGTCGTTGCGGCTGACGTTATACCGGTAGTAGTTCGTGCCGTTCTGCAATTGCCCCATGTCCATGACGAACCCGCCGGCATTATCGTGCGAATAGTTATATTCGTACACATGATCGCCCTGCGCGCTGATGTCGGTGTCGAAGGCCGAGGAGTCGGTCGATGCGGCGTTCAAATAATGAACCCGCGCCACTTCGTTATGCCGGAAGATAGCCCCGTCCGTTTTCCATACCCAAATGCCGGCAATCCACTTGAAGTCGTACGAGTTGATCGCGACATCGTACACGGCGTTGTTCTCGATCAGCGGGTTCTTGGCCACGCCGACGACGATGCCGTCCGAACCCGTCCGCTCGATCGTATTGCCCCGGATGACGACGTTCTGATGATACTGCGACGTGTCGTTCGCGAAGCCGTCCATGTTGAGGCCGATCGTTTGGACATCGTGAATATGGTTGTTCTCGACCAGCAAGTCCTTGAAGTACGCGTGCTTATCCGCCGGGACGTTCGCTTCCCACTCCCAGGCGTTGATCATGATCGCCGCGTTGTGGTTCTTGTTGACCGTCTCGCCGTCCGTGTCGGTGACCCAATCCTCCCCGCTCACCGAGATGCCCGCAACATCGTGGATATCCAAGTCTTTCAGCTGGATACCGCTCATCGGGCCCTCATGATGGGAGATGACCCATACGCCTGAACGCCTGTGGAACTCCGTCTTGTAATCGTTCGGTTTCGCGGCGTTGAAGTTCGTGATCTCAATGTCCTGTACCGTAATATATTGCCGGTTCTCTATCCGTACCGCGTAACTGCCGCCGCCGCCATTAATGATCGGTTTGACTTCGCCGCCATAGGAACCGATCGTAATTTGTCCGGCCGCGCTGCCCGAGAACGCAATATCGAGCGACGCGTTCCAGACGCTGCCCGATTTCAGCAGCACCTGATCGCCGGGATGCAGCTGCCCCGAGAAGCCGAACGAACTGATTTTGCCCAGCGTCTTCCAAGGCTGCCCCGTGCTCGTGCCGCTGTTCGAATCGTTGCCCGAAACGGAATCCACATAATAGGTCGTGCCGGCCGCTTCGGCCGCTGCCGTACCGGACGCGAACGTCCCGACGTCGGCCAACTGCAACGTTAATGCGCCTAAGGCTGCCAATAGACATGCCTTCCATCGCTTGCTCGCTTTCATCTCCCTTATCCTCCTTGATTCATCTTGGCATCGTACAACCTGTAAACGGCCTGCCGCCCTCTTCCCCTATGCTCTGCGCTGCCTGCCCGAAGCGGAACGCGCTTCATGCGTCCCGCCCGGGGCAAACCAGCCGCGGCTTGCCGATTTCGGTATTCGTTTAACCGGCTTCCGTATTCGTTTAGCAGGCTGCGCTATTCGTTCAGCCAGTTGTTGGTAATCAATTGGGCGATCGCGGCGAGCGAGCGGATCGTGATCTCGCCTTCGTCGAACATATCCGCCTTCTCGATGCTCGACCAGTTCGGATCCTCCGATGTCATGCCGAAGAATTTGGCAAGGATGGAGAGATCCTGGATCGTAATATGCGTTGCGCCCGGTACAAGCGAGATGAATTGTCCCGTGAACGTTTGAACGGCCGCTTGCAGCGTCGTAACTGCCTGATCGACAACCGCTTGAAGCGCGCTTGCGTTGTGGAACACTTCGTTGGCTTGGCCGATTGCCGCCGCCAGCGCTGCTTTAGCCGCTTGCGGATATTGGCCGACCTTGCTGCCTTCCGCGGCTGCGTCATACGTCGATTGAGCTGCGTCGATCGCGTGACCAAGCGCTGTTTTATCCGCATCCGCTTGCGGAATATTGACGCTGTTCAAGAACGCCGAGACCGCGTCGTTCAGCCCGGTTATCGCAGTTGCAAGCTCTTCTTGGCTCGCAGCCGCGTTATCCGCTACCGCCTGCGCCGCGTCGATCGCGCTTTGCAGCCCGCTTATGGCGCTTGCAGGATATTGACCCGCTTCGCTGCCCGCCACCGCCGTATCGTGCGTATGCTGCGCATCGGCGATCGCCTCGATCAGCGCGGAATGGTCGGCCACGGTCAATTGGATGACGGCCGAGCTGTCCGCCGCGTTAATGATCGTCGTCTCGTTCGAGAGCTGGAACTGCTGCATCGAAACCGTAGTCTCGCCTGCGGCGGCATCCGCTTTCACCGTAGCGTTCAAGTTAAACAAATGCCCTTGCGCGGCAAAATCCGGATTCGTGCTGCCCAGCAGCACCAGAATTTGGCCTTGGTCCGGCTTGATCGCGGCATCGAGCACGCTTAGTCCCGATACGGCGGAGGTGATAACACCCTCGGCGAGCCGGTCGGCATTCTCCGGATCAACGGCGAAGGCCAGCTTATCCTTGTCATAATGAATGACGGCCTGCATCATGTTGAGGCTTTGATCGCTGCCGAGGAAGCCCGCTTCCAGCTGAATGCTGCTGCCTGCTGCGGCGCTTGCCGGGCCGCTGAGCGTTCCTCTCGGTTCGCCCAAATCGATCGGCCCCGGTTCGCCCGGCGTGAACGAGAACGTCGCGTTCGTCGGACGTCCAATGCCGTCTCCGCCGACGGTCGCCGTGTAGAGGCCGCTCGCATAATTGGTGCCCGTAATCGGGAACGTGAAGGAATAGCGTCCTTCATCGTCGCTCGGCGCTTGATCGATATAAGCGATCGCGCCGTTCGGATCGGTGACGAGCAGCGTAATGTCTTTGCCCGTTACGCTCGCCGCTTGGCCGGAAACCGTAATCCGGTTCGTGCCGCTATCGACGCTGACATCGACAGAGACGTCTTGCGCGGGGGCCGTGCCGGCTTCCAGATCGGCTTTTCCCCACTGCCCTCTGTTCTTCTTCACGGATTCGCCCGTTGTCGTCCAGCCCCACTGTCCCCGGCCGCTCGAGCTGCCGTCGTTCAGCACGGAATTGAGCAGCATGCTCTTGTGGTCCCACGGGTTCGTAATGCCGAGCTCGCTGAGCGGAATCGCCGCTTCCAGCGTGTAGCTCAGGCCGTCAGCCGCTTTCGTTCCCGCAAGCGGAATCGTTGGATAGGAGAAGTTCGAGTTGCGGTACACATAAGATTGCGGGCCGTTGCTGATGCTTCCGCTGATGACGACCTGCACGTCGCTCTCGAGCATCGTGTTCTTCTTGTCCGGATGCTGGCTGTAGTCCAGATCCTCCGTGCCGAAGAACAGCTCGAGATTATCCCCGGCCCAGATGCCGTTGCCGGTGCTTTCATTGATCATCGGCGTCGGATCTTGAATGACCGCACCGACATACAGATTGTCGGCATCGTATTTGAAATACACTTTGGCGCCATGATAATTGCCGTTCGTATCCGTAATGCCCGTCAGCGTAATGGCGTTCGCGCCCTGCCATTCGCCCGTCGGGCGTCCTTCGTCGTCCAGGTCGATGGAACCGTTAATCGAGATCGGTCCGGTTCCCTGCTTGATCGTCGTCTGTCCCGGCGTCTCAACCGGCGTGCTGTCGCCCGACGGATCGCCGTAGCCGATGGCCACGCGTGTCATCCGAGGATGCTTGATGCCGTACAGCTCGCCCGACGTAAAGGCAGGCATGCGGACCTGCACGAAGCGCGTGCCCGCAGGCAAGCTGCCGATATCGATCGTTGTCGGCAGCCAATCAGAGTTATAGGCTGTAATCGGTTTATGATAGGAGCTGCTTTGCGTCGCGTTCGTGTACGTCGCGCCGTCCGGCGAGGTCCAAACCTCAAAATATTTCGACGGCACGAAGTTGAAGTAACCTTCCGCGTACACGCTCTTGACCTCTTTGCCTTCCGGAACCTCGTACGTCAGCCCTTGATCGGCCTTCGTCGCGTCAGCGCGTTCGACGATCGCCAGATTGCTGAATGTTCGCGCGTCCCAGATCGAGCTGGCGAAGCTGACGACGCTCAAATTGCTCGTATCCGCGCCGGGAGCAAGCTTGCTGAGATCCCCCAGCCTGTCCGAGATGTAATCGTTCGCCGCCGAAGACGACGCCGTGCTCGTCAGCGTCACGTTATCCAAAGCGAAATTGGCATAGCTGCCCGAATCGATAAAATGGCTGGCCAACGGTAAACGGATATGTAGATACTTGGTTCCCGCCGTCATCTTCCCGGAGACGTACGAAGCTAATAATTGTTCGTGGGAAGTCACCAGATCCGGTTTCAGCTTCCGCACCATCGTTACTTCGTTGCCGTCCGTAAACGTCCCGGTGCCGCTGTCGTACGTAGCCTCGAACACTTTCAATTCGTCGGAGGCCGTGAAATTCAGCGACCATTTGTTAGCGTTTACATCAATGGCCACGCCTTTAAAACTCGTGCTGCCGGCATAGTAATACAGATCGCCGGGTCCCGTCACCAAGCCCCCCGTCGCGTTTACTCCTGCTTCCATGAACACATTGTCCAGCGTATCTAAGGTGTCTTTGAATTTGCCCGTTCCGTCGAACGTTACGGCGCTTCCCGTCCCGCTCCCGGCATCCGCGCTTGCCTGGCCTGCTGCGAACAGCCCGTTCGCGCTGCCCAGCAACAAACTCATCAGGCTCAGCGTCTTCAGCCATTTGAACTTCCTGCTCATTCCTTCATCTCCTCTCAACCCTGTTTGACATAACATGACACGCACCACTATGATACATTCCGTATCTTAATATGTCTATGCTGTAATGTGCCTTTGTTAGTGTTTTTATGACTTCCTGTATGACGGCGTTTATAGCGTTTGATTCCTTCCGCACTTGCGTTCCGCGAGTGTGCGGAACAGGTATGCCTGCTGTAATCGAGAGACATTTTGTAGCGATATGTATCGGCATCCGGATTCGATGCGGGCAGGAGGCCCGGGTGCCGGGTGCTTTGCCGGGTGCCGGGTGGCTTTCCCGGGTGCCGGGTGCTTTCCCGGGTGCCGGGTGGCTTTCCCGGGTGCCGGGTGGCTTTCCCGGGTGCCGGGTGGCTTTCCCGGGTGCCGGGTGGCTTTCCCGGGTGCCGGGTGGCTTTCCCGGGTGCCGGGTGCTTTCCCGGGTGCCGGGTGGCTTTCCCGGGTGCCGGGTGGCTTTCCCGGGTGCCGGGTGGCTTTCCCGGGTGCCGGGTGGCTTTCCCGGGTGCCGGGTGGCTTTCCCGGGTGCCGGGTGGCTTTCCGAGAGGCGGTTGGCTTCCAGGTGCCAACACCTTGTTCGCATTGAGCGATAATTACTTTGTCGCGGCGGAGCTTCAAACGTCGCAGCAGCCTATGCACGGGCCTCCGCATTCCTAACGAATCCTATTAGCCTTATCGCTGGCTTAAGCGGCTATTTTGAATTCTAACGAACCCTACAAGCGCTATTCGGCCTCACCTCGCTTGTTTCCGCTCGATTTCGCATGTATAAGCGCTCTGGGATTCGTTAGCTTAGAACATGATGCTAAAACTTGAAAATAAAGCTTCCTGGGTTCGCTACGTTTATGTAGGAGCGCAGCGCAAAGCACAGAGTGCAGGACGCAAAGCGCAGAGCGCAGAGCGCAGGGCGCAAAGCTCAGGGCGCAGATCACCAAGCGCAATTCGCGAAGGCACCAAGCGCAGGACGCGAAGGCACCAAGCGCAGGGCGCGAAGGCACCAAGCGCAGGGCGCGAAGGCACCAAGCGCAGGGCGCGAAGGCACCAAGCGCAGGGCGCGAAGGCACCAAGCGCAGGGCGCGAAGGCACCCAGCGCAGGGCGCGAAGGCACCAAGCGCAGGGCGCGAAGGCACCAAGCGCAGGGCGCGAAGGCACCAAGCGCAGGGCGCGAAGGCACCAAGCGCAGGGCGCGAAGGCACCAAGCGCAGGGCGCGAAGGCACCAAGCGCAGGGCGCAGAGCACCAAGCGCAGAGCGCAAAGCGCAAGCCACGCAGCGCAGGGCGCAAGAGCGCGCAGCGCAGATCCGTATAGTGCCTGCTTACAACAAAAAAGACATGCCGCTTGAAACTCCGGCATGTCCGTTTTGTTGACGATAGATAATCCTTTACGCTTCCTGCACCCGCGAACGTTCCCGCTTCTGCAGTAAATATCCGATTGCGATGACCAACAGTCCGCAGACAATAGGGAACGCGTTATCTGCCCAATCCGCTACCTTCAAGATCGTGGATGCCAGCCTGTCGTTCTCTTGCAGCATCTCCCCGGCGGTATATCCGAGAATGCCCGCGCCGAGGTAGATGAAGATCGGAAACTTATGCAGGACGAGCATGATCAGCTGGCTGCCCCATACGATGATCGGGATGCTGAGCGCGACGCCGATCGCCATGATCCAAATCCGGTTCTCGGCGATGGACGCGATCGCGAGCACGTTGTCGAGGCTCATGATGAAGTCAGCCACGACGATCGTGCGAATGGCCTTCCAGAGCGAGCTGGCTCCCTTTATATCCTTGCTCTCTCCATCGTCCTTCAGCAGCGACACGGCGACCCAGAACAGCAGGAGCGCCCCGGCGATTTGGATAAACGGGATTTTGAGCAAATATACGGCAACCACCGTCAGCACGATTCGCAGTCCGACCGCTGCCAGCGCCCCCCACCAGACCGCCTTCTTGCGGTTCGCTTCCGGCAGGTTGCGGCTGGCCAGCGCGATGACAACGGCATTATCGCCGCTCAGCACGAGGTTGACGAGCAATATTTCCAAGATTAATAAAAGCAAATCCATTCTTCAAACTCCTAACTGTAGCCATAATTCGACAGCAGCTCATTATCGCACAATTCGCTCGGGATTGTCTATTTCATCCCGCTTCAATGGCAGGGGCGCCGGATCCAGGCTTGCCGGACGCTTCGATGCGGCCCTGCGAATGCCGATAGAGCTCCTCGTAATACCCGCCTTGCTGGAGCAGCTCGCGATGCTTGCCTTCCTCGACGATTTCGCCTTGGCGCATGACGATAATCCGATCGGCGCCCATAATCGTCGACAGGCGATGCGCGATGACCAGCGTCGTCCGTCCTTCGGAGACGACCGCCAAAGCGCGTTGAATGAGCTGCTCGGAATGGGAATCCAGGTTTGCCGTCGCTTCGTCCAGAATGAGCACCTTCGGCTTGAACACGATGATTCTGGCAAACGAAATCAGCTGCCGCTCGCCCGCCGAAAGCCCGCTGCCCCGCTCCGACAACAGCGTATCGTAGCCGTCCTTCAGGCTTTCGATCAGCACGTCCGCGCCGACCAGCCTGCACGCCTGCATGACCTCTTCCCGCGAAACCGCATCATCGAACAACCTTACGTTGTCGACGATACTGCCGGAATACAAGTACGGCTCCTGCTGCACGAGTCCGATCAGCCGGTGCAGCTTCTCCTGCGGAATGTCGCGGACATCGGTCCCGTCGATCGTTACGCTGCCTTCCTTCACGTCGTAGAACCGGCAGAGCAGGCTGATCAGGGAGCTCTTGCCCGCCCCCGTCGTACCTACGATACCGATCATTTCGCCCGGCTGGATGTGCAGGTCGAGATGATGGATGACAGGCTGATCGTCCGTATAAGAAAATTTTACCCCATTGAAATCGATTTGACCCTTCACGCCGGAGATATCGACCGCAGCGCCCGGTTTATCCTGCACCGACGGCACCGTGTCGAAAATCGACCAAATCCGGTTCATCGACACCGATGCCGACAACAGCGTGTTCCACTGCTGCGTGATCGTGTTGATCGGCTGGAAAAACTGCCGGATATACGTAATGAACGCGAACAGGACGCCGAACGGCACGGAATGCCCCAGCACCGCATTTCCGCCCAGCCACGTGACGAACGCCACGGACAAGTTGCCGAGCATATCGAACGAACGGTTGAACAGGACGTTGGTGCGGATCTCCCGCAGATTGGAACGGAAGTAGGTTTGATTGCGCTCGGAGAACTGCTTCTGCTGCTCCTTCTCTTGATGGAAAACCTGGATGATGTGCATGCCGGCCAGATTCTCCGCCACGAACGCCACGAGCCGGGACAGGTTCGTCCGCGCCATCTGGTACGTCTTGCGCATGTACGACCGGAATGCGATGGCGTTCAGCGCGATGATGGGCAGCAAAATCAAGCAATACAGCGTTAGCCTCACGTCGAGTTGGAACATCAGGACGATGATGAACACGAGCGTCAGACCGTCCCGCAGCACGCTCAACAGAACCTGGCTGAAGAATTGATTGATCGTCTCCGTGTCGCTCGATACATGCGTAATCAAGCTGCCGCTCGGCATCCGGTCGAAGTACGACATGGACTGCTTCGTAATATGACGGAATAAATGCTTGCGGATAGAAGCGACGATGCTCTGGCCCGCATATTGGAGCAGATTGTTCTGCAGATACGTGAATACGAAGCCGCCCACCGACAACAAGAGATAAATGCCGGCGATGAGGAAGAGCGTGTTCGCGTTCTTGTCGCCCTTCGTCAGATGGTCGTCGATCGCGACCTTAACCAGGTATGGCTGCAGCAAATCCGCCGCGATTGCCACGATGATACAGCCGAAGACGCCGAGAAACGTCCATAGGTGCGGCTTCGCGTATTGGTACAGTCCCTTATAGGCGGAGCTGTTATTGGTTTTGGGCTGATCCGGCTGATGGCCGTCCGCCTTGCTTCCGTTCCGTAGGTCTTCCATCGTTCTAGCCAACGCTGCTTCCCTCCTCCTGAATCGCATGCAGCATCGCGTAGATGCCCTTCTGTCCAAGCAGCGATTCATGCGTGCCGCGCTGCACGATGCGTCCTTCGTCCAAGACGATGATTTCGTCGGCATGTTTCAGCGCGCTGATCCGGTGAGCGATCAGAATGGTCGTCTTATCCCTGCGTTCCTTCCGGATGGTATCGATAATTGCCGTCTCCGTCACCGCATCGACCGCGCTGACGCTGTCGTCCAGAATAAGAATCGGCGCGTTCATGAGCAGCCCGCGCGCAAGCGCCGTCCGCTGCCGCTGGCCGCCGGAAAGCGTCACGCCCCGTTCGCCCAGCTTCGTCTCGAAGCCGTCCGGGAAGCTCTTGATGCTGTCATGAATCTTCGCCTGCTTCGCGGCTTTCTCCACGAGCGGCAGCTCGGAGCTGCGGCGGAAGAAGGCGATATTGTCCCGAATCGTCGTGCTGAACAGGAAACCGTCCTGCGGAACATAGGCAATGCCGCCGCGCAGACTATCCATCGTCAGCTCATTAAGCGGCGTTCCCCCGATATCGATGGTGCCTGCAGGAGATTCGAAGACGCGGAGCAGCAGCTTGACGAGCGTCGTCTTGCCGCTTCCCGTCTTGCCGATAATGCCGAGCGTCTTGCCCGGCGGCAGCGAGAACGACACGCCTTTAAGCGCTTCCTTGGACGTGCCGGGGTAGGAAAAGGATAAATTCCGGACAGTCAGCGCGGAATGTGCCCAGTCGACATCGACCGCATGCTCGTGCTCGACGATTTCCGGCTCCTTGTTCATCAGATCGTTCACGCGCTCAAGTGACGCACGGGAACGCTGGATCGTATTGATGACGTTTCCGATCGCCTGCAGCGGGTTGACCATCATCCGTACATAAAGCGTCAGAGCGACGAAATTACCGAGCGAAATCTCGTTCTTGAGCGTCAGATAGCCGCCGTAAGCGAGCGTAATAATGAGGGACAATGCCCCAAGGAAAGGAATGAGTGCTTGGAAAAACGACGAGACTCGAACCAGCTTCAGCTGATTCTCCTTAATGACGTCGACTGTCGTGCCGAACCGATCGTTCATGATGTCTTCTACCGCGAATTTCTTCGTCACCCGGATGCCGCCGAACTGTTCCTCGGCAGCTTCCGTCATTTTGCCGAGCGATTCCTGTACCTTATGCGATCGCGCGCGGATGGCCGGACCGAACTTCACGACGATCCAAGGGATCGCGACCAGCGGCGAAATACAGACCAGAATGAGCACCATCGGGATATCGCTGAGTACCATCATGACGATGGCCGACACGATCAGCATGAGCGCATTGGCCGTCTGGTTGACGCCCATGGAGATCGATTCCCGCACGGTCGTCACGTCGTTCATCACGTAGCTGAGCAGCTTGCCGACCCCGTTCTTGGAATAAAACTGCTCCCCCAGCTTCGTAAAATGCTTGAACAGCCGTTTGCGCGTATATTTCTCGAACAGCCGTCCGACATACATGATATGAAATTGGCCGATGCCGCCCAATATGCCGTATGCAAGGCCGATGAACAACAGCGACAAGCTCGCGTCCAGAACGGCCGTCTGCGTCAAGCCCTGATTCTCCAGCTGGTCCGTGAATTTGCCGAGCACCTTCGGATAATACGATTGAAAAAGGTTCGCCGCTAGCGTAAAGGACACGCCGGAAGCGTAAATGTACCATTTGGAACGTATGAACGATATAAGTAGTCCGCGTCTGCTTACCATGTAGCTGCTCCTTTCCATGTCTATGAATACGCCTCGGGACAGTCCTGCTTGCCTTGCCCGGAGGCTGCTATCCTGCCGGCTTCCGCTGCTCCGCGATGCGGTCATCGCGGTCCGAAACCGTCAATTAAGAATCTGCGGCCGAAAAAGCCTCCCGCAATGCCGACGATTGCTGGAGGCGAACGTTTGCCGCCTGCAGCACGCGCATTGGCGTTATGCGGATCCGCGGACGACGATATGAATTTGTATGCCGGAAGGGTCATGTACGATGACGGTTCCCTGGTTCGTTCGAAGCGGAACGCTTGCCGCCTGCAATCTGGCGAAGACGGCCATTTGGGCCTCCTCGTCGGGCAGCGCGATTTCGAAGTAATCGAGTCCCGGCGCCGTATCCGGCGTAAGCGTCGCTCCGACGCCGGCCCATACGTTAAGCCCGATATGATGATGGTAGCCGCCTGCCGAAATAAACATCGCGGAATCCGCCATGTGCGCGACCAAATTGAAACCGAGCACGTCGACATAGAAGTGCTCCGTCGTCGGCAGCTCCGTTACGTGCAGATGAATATGGCCGACCGTCGTACCCGCGGGCAGTCCGTTCCACGGTGCATCGCCGGCCTCCGCCAGCAAGCCGTCCCAGTCAATGGGATCCACGGCCATGCGGACATGACCGTTCGCATCCCACTGCCATTCATGGCGCGGACGGTCGCGATAAATCTCGATGCCGTTATTGTCCGGATCCGAGATGTACAGCGCTTCGCTGACCAGATGGTCCGATTGTCCGACATGTATGCCGCTCGCAATGAGATTGCGCAGCGCCAGGCCGAGCGATCGGCGATCCGGCAGCAGCAGGGCCGCATGATACAGTCCCGCCCCCGATCTGCGCGGACGCGGTACCGCGTTCGCGATTTCAATTAGCCTCAGCAAGGGCCGTTCCGAATCCGGAACGCCCAGCTCCGCGCTGGTCCGATCCTGCGACAGCAGCCGAAGTCCGACGACCGATTGGTAGAACTCGAGCGACTGCTGCAGCTGGCTGACCCGCAATTGCACCGTTCCTATTGATGTCCGTGCAGCGATTTCGTTCGACAAAACAACACACCTCCTTCTTAAGTATGGCGACGCGTCAACGCACGAAAGCTTGTGCCCAAAGCTGGCAACCGCGCGCTCCGCCCGCAGGAAGTTCTGGAAAAAACAAGGTACTTGTAAACCCAACAGGTAGATCGTAACACATTGCGCCGCAGAACCCAATTTCAACGTAAGCGGTTACGGGGGCATTTTCACGGGTAGAAGGGCTGGTATATAATACGGAGATACCGCTAGCGCCATCTTACGATCATTTTGACCACCTTCTGAGAAGATAGGAGTATTGATATGGATATTATTCACATCGACATGCATTTAATCGATGAAGATACCGACCAGCCGCGTTACCAGTTCGATCAAGAAGCGCTGGAGGAGCTGATGAAGAGCATCGAAGAGCTCGGCCTGCTCTCTCCGATCAAAGTGCGGACAACGCCGGACGGCCGGTACAAAATCATATACGGCAACCGCCGGTACAAAGCGAGCAAAATGCTGAACAAACCGACCATCCCCTGCATCGTCTCGACGGCGACGGACGAGATGGATATTTACTTGGAACAGATCGCGGAAAATCTGACGCGCGAAGGCTTCTCCCCCATCGAGGAAGCCGAGGCGTTCCATAAGCTGATGAACGAATCGAAATTCAACAGCTCCCTGAAATTCCTCGCGAGCAAGCTCGGCAAACCGGAGAACTACATCAAGAACAAATGCGAGCTGCTGAAATTCGGGAACGCCGTCCGGAAGCGCATCGTCGGCGGCACGCAGATCCGCAAGGACAAGCTGACCGAGGACCAAGTGCTGCCGATCAAGGATCTGCCGATCGAGCATCGCGATCCCCTCGCCCTCATCGTCGCGCGCGACGAAATGCCGGTCAGCGACGTGAAGAAAATCGTGAAGCTGTTCAAGGACAAAGACATCTCGGACGCCACGAAGGACAAGCTGCTCTATAAGAACGGTTTTGAGCTGCTGCAAACGTGGTCGACCGTGCAGCAGAACAAGAAGGAGCGCGAGCGGGCCGCGGAGCTGAAAGCGGAGCAGGCCGAGCGCGCGGCAGCCGCGAAGGAGGAGAAGGCGCGGCTCGCCGCGGAAGCGGCCGCTGCGGAGGGCGCCGGGGGAGCGAAGGCCGGTAGTGCGGGTGCCGTTAGTGCAGGTGCCGGTAGTGCGGGTGTGAGCGCCGATGGCGGAGGCGCCGGGGAGAGCAGCGCCGGCCTCTCGGGTGAGAGCGGCTCTAGCGGCCCGGGTGCCGGCGGTACGGATACGAGTGCCGCTGGCGCTGGCTCGAAAGCCGCGTCCGCTGGTGCAGCAGCCGTGCCAGGCGCTGGCGGAAAGGCTGCAGCGTTCGGGCTCGGGCTGCTCGGCGCTGCAGGTGACGCGCTCGCGGAGGCGACCGCTTCCGTCCTCGGCACGAGCGAAGCGCCGCCGACAGGAACGGCTTCGCTGGCCGCCGGCCTGCAGCAGCTGCTGCAGACGCTCGCGGCCGTCGGCACGCCGACACCGGAAGCGCTGAGCGCCTATGCGGCCGCATCGGTGCCGGACGCCGGTCATGCGGGCTTCGCCGCCGGGGTCGACGCCCTGATTCTCGGTCTGGAGCAGCAGCTCGCCCAATGGCGGGAAGTCAAAGCACTCTCCGAAGCAAAGTCGGGAACGTAAGCCGGCAGGCTTACTTCAATATGGTTAGTAAGCGATGTTGATTTAGGAGGTGCACCTCTTTGCGCGATTTCGTCGGGTTTCCGGCGATGTCGTGCACGGGGTGCACCTCTTTGCGCGTTTTCGCCGTTTCGGCGATGTACTGTACTGGTGCGATCAAACACCCGCACAGCCAAATAACCCCGCCCGTCACTCCGCATACTGCCAGAATGACGGACAAGGGCTCCATCCAAGTCCCGCTTACTCTACCGAAACCTGCTAACCATCCACCCTAGCCCATGGCTCGAACGGTACTTAACTCCAACGGTGAATAGTCGGCCGCGTCCGGGCGATTGAGATTCATCCGTTCCTTGAGCGGAACCGTCTTCGTCATCAAGAACCGAGGAATGCCAAGATGGTTCTGGGAAGAGTTATGAATAAGGAACGGATGCGCCAAAATCACGTCTCCCACGGTGCCGGTAGCTTCCACAACCTTCATTCGGTATCCCTCGGGGTCCGTATAGTCCGCGTTCATGTAGCGCTCGATACGATCTTGGGCCACTTCTTCCGCGCTTCTCGACTCGTCGACCGGCGGATCGGTAATGCCCGCAATCCACGGATGTTGAAACTCCAGGCGCATCGCATCGAATACATCCAGCCCTTCCGGATGCTGCTTCAACACTCTGGCCACGACGTTATGCGACCCTTCGATCACGAGAGGCGCCCCGCCATGGGAGCCAACCTCCGAGAAGAAAGCCAGCTGCAGCAGCCCTTGATCGCCGCTGTCGATAAAATGGCGGAAATGCGAGCCGTCTTGATGCCATCCGCCCGTCGGCAGGCTCCAAGGACGATTGGCGCCGACCGAAAAGTTCATGACCCAATAGCCCCAGCCGGCATTCGCCCGGTTAATTGCCCGATCGGCGCCGATCAAGTCCTCAATGGCTCCCCACAGCCGCTCCGTGTTGCATGCCCGAAATTCCGGCGTGTCGTAATCCTCGTTCAGTCGGATCATCGGCTTCGTCCAGGTGGCAGGATCATGGCGAATCGCACCTTGCTCCTCTACCTTATCCCACAAAAAATCGGCCGCGGCCAGTGCCTGCTTGCGCGGAATGGCCTCTTCCAGCCGAATCCAGCCCAGCTCCATGAATTGCTCGATTTCCGTTTTGGACAATACGTTCAGCTTCATTCGCATCCACAACTCCTGCCATAGTTTATACAAGCGGCTAGTCCTCTACGATTTCGCTTTCCGGCCTTCATCCCCCTGCATGTTCGCCGCCTTATTCATCCACATCCATCGCTGACGACGACCATTACTACTTCTAGCATACTCGCAATGGAAGCGGCCGCAAGAAACGAATCCGACTCTTTTGACGTAATTATGACTTCTTCCTTCCAAAACCGCCCATCCAGTCCCCGTGCACAACTCGGAAAATGATTTCCGCTTTTGCTGCTTACACAGGAAGTCAGCTCGCCATGGCGAATAATAACTACTAGAAAGCGAGGGAGTTCCAATCATGAGAATCGTTATTCTTGGCGGTACCGGCACCATCAGCACAAGTATCGTGCGGCTCCTGCTGCAGCAGGGGCATGATGTAACTTGTTACAACCGCGGTCAAAGCGGCAGGGAATTGCCGAACGGCGTACGAGTCATTCACGGCGACCGCGGTGACCGCGAAACGTTCGAACGCGTCATGCAGGAGGAACAGTTCGATGCCGCGATCGACATGATCAGCTTCGGCCCCGAAGATGCCCGGAGCAGCCTTCGCGCCTTCCGCGGCGTCAAACATTTCGTGCAGTGCTCCACCGTCTGCACGTACGGCGTCGACTACGACTGGCTGCCCGTGACGGAAGACCACCCGCTTCGTCCGACGACCGGTTACGGCCGAGGCAAAGTCGAAGCGGACACCGTGCTCATGGAGGCTTATTACCGGGAAGGCTTCCCGGTTACGATAATGAAGCCATCGACCACGTACAGCTCGCAAAGCGGCATCCTGCGCCAAGTCGCGTGGGATTTCAACTGGATCGACCGCATCATGAAAGGCAAGCCGCTGCTCGTCTGCGGCGACGGCAAGGCGCTGCATTCGTTCCTCCACGCGGACGACGCGGCCAAAGCGTTCGCCGGCGTGCTCGGCAAAACGCACTGCATCGGCCAAACCTACAACGTCGTGCCGCGCGGCTTTACGACATGGGAGCAGCATCACAAGCTTGCCATGCAGGTGCTCGGCCGCGAAGTGGAGCTCGTCGGCGTTTCGCTCGAGACGCTCAAATCCACCGACGCGGAACGATTTAGCATTTGTGACGAGATCTTCGCGCACAACGTCATCTACAGTCCCGATAAATTGATGCGGGACGTGCCGGAATTCGTGCCGACGGTCTCGCTTGCGGAAGGCATGCGCCAGGCATTCGCCGCGATGGTGGCCGAAGGCCGGATTCCGAACTCGGACGATGCGGCGTGGGAGGACGAAATCATCGAAGCGCAGCGCGAAGCATTCGCGAAGCTTGCGAACAAATAAGCTTAAGCAGCGTGCATGATGCCGTCGGAGAGCGGCGCGAACGTCGTGTCCCTCCCACCGATTGAGCTCCGGGCCGGTCATATGCCCTGCCCTGCCTTGCAACCTGCTACTTTCTTCGAAGATTGGAGTTGAAAAACTTGATTGAAGTGATGACGATCGAGGATTTCACAACGTACAAAAGTCAGCAAGGTTATTTCATTATCGCCGATTCGACGGGAAGAAAGCTGCATTCCACGCGCTGTGCCGCCGTCGATAGCTCGTCCTTCAAAGACAAGGCCGGCGACGCTGCCAGCCACAGCAGGCGCTGTTTCTATACCGATGATTTTTTTGAGGCCAGAGAGTATCCGAAAGTGAAGAAATGCGAAGAATGCAGAAGGCTTTTATAAACTAATCGTGGAGCGTGATCGTTGAAATGAGTTACCTGTCCCTAAGCACCTGGAGTTTGCACCGCAATCTTGGCCCCCTGCGCTGGACGCAGTGGGATGCCGATACCCGTACCCATGTTTCCGTTGAAACTCCGCAGCCGGAACTGATGAAGCTTGTCGACCTGCCGGCTTTTCTAGCCAAAGAAGGCTTCGGCGCGCTGGAAATCGGCCATTTCCATTTCCCGTCCACGGACGATAGCTATCTGGCCGAGCTGCGCGGCGCATTCGAGCAAGCGGGCATTTCGTTCGATACCGTCCTGCTCGATTACGGCGACCTTTCCACCGCGGACGAAGTCCGCAGACAAGCCGACATCGGGTATATTCGCCAATGGATCGACATTGCCCAGAAAGCCGGCGCGAAGAATATTCGCGTCGTCGCTGGCGAAAGCGAACCGACAGACGAGGCTGCTCTCGCCCGTTCCATCGCGGGCCTGAAAGAGCTGCACGCCTACGGGCAAAGCCGCAGCGTCCGCGTGATCACGGAAAACTTCAAACCGCTGACGTCCACGGCCGCGAACTGCTTAGCGATCATCGAGGCGTTCGACGGGAAGCTGAACATCGTCGACGATTTCGGCAACTTCAAAGGCGAAACCAAATACGAGCAGCTTGCCGCCATTCTCCCGTACGCCGTCTCCATTCATGCCAAGGCGCAATACGACGAGAACGGCATTGCCGATGCCGAAGAGTATACCCGCTGCCTGGAACTGCTGAAGGAAGGCAGCTACAACGGCGCGATTTCCCTCATTTACGACGGGCCTGGCGACATGTGGGAAGGCATTAACCGCGTGCGCCGCATCGTGGAGGCTTATTTGTAAGAAACCGAACGACGCATATGCAAAAGGGACGAAGCAGATCGCATTCTGCTCCGTCCTTTTTTATTTGGCGGCGAAGTACCGCAAAGGGCCGGCTCCCATTGCGGGAACGCGGCCCTCCGATCGACGGGCAACTCAATTGCAAAGCAATGCCATCACCGCGATGTCCAGCAGCTTATGCGTCACCTCATGCATGAGATAGGAACGCAGTACGCCTTCCTGCTGGAAGCCGAGCTTCTTCAGCAGCTTGAGCGAAGCCGTATTTTCCGGGGAAACCTCGGCTTGGATACGGTACGGGCGAAGCGAACGCCTCGTAAAATCCAGCACGCCATTCAAGGCTTCGGACATAATGCCCTGATTCCATTGCTTCGGGGTCAAGTCATAGCCCATCACAAGCGGATAGCGGGATTCTTCGAAAGTCCCCCGCGTCGGCATAAGCGTAATCGTGCCCAGAAGCTCCGATTGCTGCCGATAAGAAATTCCCCAGGGCAGGAGCCTGCGTTCCTGATACGCCTGGTTCCATGACTCGATCAACTGGCCGGAATCCTCTACGGAGCCCGGACCGTCCCAATCCAAATATCGGGTCACCTTCGCATCGGCCCAAAATGAATACAGGTCCTCCGCATCCTTCGTCTGCAGCTGCCGCAAGTTCAGCCGTTCGGTCTGGATAGCCGGAAAAGAACCAAACACCGCCTCGATATTCACCGTGACCACTCGCCTTATCCAATATTGAAAACTTCAACTAAGGCCTAGTTTAAACGGCTCGGCTTAAAACGACCTTAAAATCAGCTTAAACGCCGAAGAATCCAGGTGTCCGAACGCTGCACGTACCGAAGGCCTCTACTTCAGCAAACATGCAAAACATGCAACCATACAAACCATGTAAACAAAAGCAAAAAGAACGTCCGATCTGACTCGGACGCTCCTTCCGCTGCCATCAACGGTTCGACAATGCCGCAGCATGGCGGTTAACCGGGGTCGGGAGACCCAAATTGCCGCGCAGCGTGTCGGCCTCGTATTCCTCGCGGAATAAGCCGCGGGCTTGCAGAATCGGCACTACGTGGTCCACGAATTCCTCCAGCCCGTTCGGCGCAGCCGACCCGACGATGAACCCGTCTGCCGCTCCGGCCTCGAACCAAGCCTGCAGCTTGTCGGCGACCGACTCCGGCGTCCCGAGGAACGTCGGCTTCGGCGTCGCCACTTGCAGCGCGACCTGACGAAGCGTCAGCCCTTCTTCTTTTGCCCGTTCTTTCATGCGGTCCGTCGCGCTCCGGAAGCTGTTCCGTCCAAGCTCGCCAAGCTCCGGGAACGGTTCGTCAAGCGCATATTGGGTGAAGTCGTGATACTCGTAGAAGCGCCCCAGGAAATCCAGCGCCTTGTCGATCGAAACCAGATTGGCGATCGCTTCGTATTTGCGTTCCGCTTCTTCCTGCGTGCGGCCGATGATCGGTCCGATTCCCGGCATGATGACGATTTCCTCCGGGTTCCTGCCCAGCGCCGCGGCCCGGCCTTTCACATCGTCATAATACAATTTCGCCTCTTCCGCCGATTCTTGCCCGGTGAAGATGGCGTTCGCCCATTTAGCCGCGAATTGCTTCCCGGATTCCGATGCCCCCGCTTGGAAAATAACCGTCTCTCCCTGCTTGGATCTTGCGATATTGAGCGGCCCTTTGACCGAGAAGTAACTTCCTTTATGGTCCAGCGTATGCATTTTCGCCGGGTCGAAGAAGACGCCGGTCTCCTTATTTCGCACGAATGCGTCTTCCTCCCATGAGTTCCACAAGCCTGTCGCGACTTCCAGATATTCGTCCGCGATCCGGTAGCGCTCGGAATGGGCGGGATGCTGCTGCTCCGTCTTGCCGAAGTTAAGGGCAGAGCCTTCCAGCGGCGATGTCACGACATTCCAGCCCGCCCTTCCCCGGCTGATCATATCCAGGGACGCGAATTGGCGGGAAACCGTGAACGGCTCGCTGTAAGAAGTCGACAAGGTGCCGACCAGCCCGATTTTCGAACTGACGCCAGCCAGCGCGCTCAAGATCGTTAACGGCTCGAAACGATTCAAGAAATGCGGAATCGATTTCTCCGTAATGTACAACCCGTCGGCGATGAAGACGAAATCGAACTTGCCTGCCTCCGCCTTCTGCGTCCATTGCTTGTAGAGCTCAAAGTTCACGCTCGCATCCGTAACGGCATCCGGATGCCGCCATCCGGAGATATTGCCTCCGACACCGTGCAAAATCGCCCCCAGCTTGATCTGTCTCTTCGTTCCCATGATCATTTCCTCCCTTTTTAATCCCGAGACCGGGCATTGCCCAGTTGACGGGCAGTTATTATTCAATCGCGGCGGTACGGCGCTTATATCCGCCAATCGGCGGAAACGGGGCGCCGGCCGGCCTCGATATTCAGCACTTGATCCAATGGATCGTGGCAGGCAACGAAATGGCCGCGGTCGATTTCGCGCATTTCAGGCTGTTCCGCCGCGCATCTGGCGGTCGCGGCCGGGCAGCGGGTACGAAACCGGCAGCCGGAAGGCGGATTCGCCGGCGACGGAATTTCTCCATGAAGGGCGGACAGCTCCCGATGCCGATCCGGGACGGGAACTGGAATCGACGCGATAAGCGCTCTCGTGTAATGATGCGCCGGCCGCCTGAATAACTGCTCGCTGGGCGCGATCTCGACCAATTTCCCCAGATACATCACGCCAATGCGATCGGATACGTACCGTACGATATTCAGTCCGTGCCCGATAAACAGAGAGGTCAAATTCAGACGCTGCCTGAGATCCTGAAGCAGGTTGACGATCTGCGCCTGAACCGAGACGTCCAGCGCCGATACCGCCTCGTCCGCCAGCAGAAATTTCGGCCGGAGCGCGATTGCCCTGGCGATGCCGATCCGCTGCCGCTGTCCGCCCGAGAATTCATGGGGGAAGCGATCGTAAGCGGTCGGATTCAAGCCGACCAGCTGCAGCAGCTCCTGAACGGCCTCCCGTTTCTCCCCCGCGCTCAGCTTGCCATGCACGGAGAACGGCTCGCCGACGATATCGCCGACTTTCCAGCGCGGATCGACGGAACCGTACGGATCCTGGAAGATCATTTGCATATGCTTGCGCTCCTCCCGCAAGCCGGCCGAAGTCAGCGCTCCCAGCTCCCTGCCCTCGAATATGACAGAGCCCGAAGTCGGCTTCTCGAGCTGAAGCAGCACCCGGCCGAGCGTCGACTTGCCGCTGCCCGACTCGCCTACCAGTCCGAACGTTTCGCCTTTTCGGATCGCGAACGAGACGTCGTCGACAGCCTGAACCGCCTTCTTCGTCCATGAGAAAATCGAACGGTCAAAGGGGTAATGCTTGGTCACATGCCGCAGTTCGATCAGGCTATCCGCGACTGATTCCGCGGGCGCGGGCGCCAGGGCTGCCGCCATTCCCGATGCCTCTAACGAGGCCCGAGCCACGCCTTGTTCCGGCTCCGGCTCCATGAGCGCCCCTGCCGACGCAGCCGGCGAAGCCGGCGCATCTGGCGAAGCCGATGCGGAAGCTGCTTCCCCAGACCATTCAGCATGGAATGCGGCCTCGGCCTCCTGCGCAGGCTGCCGCTCCATTGGGTCGGCGACAAACTGTTCAACATGCCAGCAAGCCGCTTGTCTCTCGCCCCGATCGTGCAGCGGCGGCGCCTCGTTCAAGCATTTCTCCGTGGCAAACGGACAGCGGGGATGGAAGCGGCAGCCCGCAGGCAAATCGGCCAAGCTCGGAATCGAGCCCGGAATCGTGAACAGCTTTTGCGAGCGGTCGCTGTCCATCGTCGTGATCGACTGCAGCAGGCCCATCGTGTATGGGTGATGAGGCTCGGCGAACAAGTCCGCGGCGGAGGCCTGTTCCACCACTTGTCCCGCGTACATCACCACGATGCGGTCGGCGATGGCAGCCGCGACGCCGAGATCATGGGTAATGAGCAGAATCGCCATGTTGAACTCGCTCTTCAATTCCTGCAGCAGCTGCAGGATCTGCGCCTGAATCGTCACGTCGAGCGCCGTTGTCGGTTCGTCGGCAATGAGCAGCTCGGGCTGGCAGCTTAAGGCCATGGCGATCATCGCCCGCTGCAGCATCCCGCCCGACAACTCGTTCGGATATTGCTTCATCCGGAGCTCCGGCTCGGGTATGCCGACGCGCCGCAGCAGATCCACCGCCCGCTGCCGGGCTTCGCTCTGCGTCCTGCTCCGGTCATGGCGCCGTATGGTTTCGACGATCTGCCGGCCGATCGAAAACACCGGATCGAACGCCGACATCGGCTCCTGGAACACCATCGCCATCTTCTTCCCGCGCAGCGACCGGAGCGCCTGATCCGGCAGCGCGGCGATATCGACGCCGTTCAGATGGATTGCGCCCGCGCTGATTCTGCCGTTCTCGTCGTCGATCAGACGCATGACGGCTTTGGAAGTGACCGTCTTCCCGCTCCCCGACTCCCCGACCAGGCATACGGTTTCGCCGGCTTTGATCGAGAAGCTCACGTCGCTGATCGCTTCCAGTACGCCTCGGCCATTAGCGAATTCCACGCTGACGCGCTCTATGTCCAACAATTGACTCACATGCGTCTCCCCCTATGCACGGCGCTTCCTCGGATCGAGCGCATCGCGCAGCTCGTCGCCGATGACGTTGACGGACAAGACGAACAACGTGATCGCGAGCCCGGGAAACGTGCAGATCCACCAAGCAACCGTTAAGTATCCTCTTCCTTGAGACAATAGCGCGCCCCAATCCGGAATTTCCTTGATTACGCCTAGCCCGAGAAAGCTTAAGCCCGAGCCGGTCAAAATCGAAGTTCCTACGCCGATGCAAGCCATGACGAGCAGCGGCGACAACGAATTCGGCAGCACATGCTTGAAGAAGATCGGCAACTCCGAAGCGCCGATGGAACGGGAGGCCAGAATGAACGGCCGGTTCTTGACGCTGAGAATTTGCCCGCGCATGATTCTGGCGTAGTTCGGAATCGATGCCAGCGCAACCGCCAAAATCAAGTTCCATAGGCCGGGTCCGAGCACCGCGGCAACCGCGAGCGCAAGCAGGACGCCCGGAATCGTCATGAACACGTCGATGACTCGCATCAGAACGCCGTCCACCCATCCGCCGAAGTAGCCGGCCGATGCGCCGATCAGCGTCCCGGCCAAACCGCCGACGATGACCGAAGCGAAGCCGATGAACAACGATTCCCGCGTTCCGTGCACGACGACGCTGAAGATGTCGCGTCCGAAATAATCGGTGCCGAACCAATGGGCAGCCCCTGGCGGCAGCAGAATCCGGTCCGCCTGCATATCCGTGGGCGAATAGGGGGCGATCCACTGCGGCACGAGCGCGCAGGCAATCAGAAACAGGACGACCAAGCTTGCGGCGTAGACCATCAACCGCGTAACGGACACCTTCGGCATCCTGCGCCGAAAGGCCGAGGAAGCGGCTTTCGTTCGCCATACCGTTTTAACCGAGGCGGCTTCCCTCATCTCTTCATTCCCCCTTTAATGCTGCAGGCGTCTAACCCGCGGATCGATGTACGAATACGAGATGTCGACCAGGGCGTTAATGGCGACGTAGACGATGGCCGTGAACAGGACGACGCCCTGCACGACCGGCAAATCCTTCGACATAATGGCATCCGAGATGATCCGCCCGATGCCCTGCCGCGAGAACACCGTTTCGATGACTACCGTGCCGGCCAGCATTTCGCCGACGAGAATGCCCATCATCGTGACCGCCGGAATGAGCGCGTTGCGCAGCGCATGACGATACATAACGGACCTCTCCAACAACCCTTTGGCGCGCAGCGTCGTAATAAACGGCTCGCCCAGCACCTCGAGCATCGAATTGCGGACCATCCGGACAATGAAGCCCGCACCGAGCAGACCGAGCGTAAGCGCGGGAAGAACCAGCGTTTTCCAACCGTCCGAGCCCATCGCGGGAAGCCACCCGAGCGTAACCGAGAAGATGAGAATCATCAGAATGCCCGACCAGAAGGTCGGCATCGAGATGCCGAACAAGCCGATGATCCTGGCCGCGATATCGATCGGTTTATTCCGATGAATGGCCGACAGCACGCCCAGCACCACCCCGACGAGAATGGCAATCGCCGAGGCAGCGGCCGTCAGCTCGAGCGTAGCCGGGAAATGAGCCATGATTTTCGGCAGGACCGGCTCCGAGTTCACGAGCGAATGCCCGAAATCGCCATGCAGCATCGCGTTGAAATAATGCAGCAGCTGTTCATAGAAGGGCCGGTCGACGCCTAGCTGGTGCCGGAGGTTGGCGATCGCCTCCGGGCTCATCGAGCTCGGGTCGATCATGTTCATCACGACATCCCCTGGCAGCACGTACAGGATGCAGAACACCAAGATCGACGAGCCGGCCACGACGCCCACGGAACTGAGCAAGCGAACCGCTATGATTTTGAGCATCTTCCGACCTCCTTATTTCTGGGCGAGCGATGCGTCATTGAACAGCGGGTAACCGAGCGAATCGAATTTCAGGCCGGACAGGTCTTTCGTAGCCGCTACGGTGTAAGGGAACACGTAGATCGGCAGGATAGCGGCGTTGTCGATAATCGCATGCTGGACTTTCACGTAAATCTCTTTGCGTTTAGCGGGATCCGATTCAATGGCTCCTTGCTCCAACAGCTTGTCGAGCGCCGGATCGGCGAGATGGCTGAGCGACGGACGGGCATCCGGAGCCGTCGTATGATAGAACGAATTGAGTGCGGCAGGATCCGAATTCACTTGGCTGTTGCCGTACAGATCGTAAGCCCAGTTCGTGTAAACCACGGTCGCAACGTCTTTGGTAATCTCGACCTGAACGTCGATGCCGACTTTCTTCAATTGCTGCTGAATGATCGCGGCGATGTCATTGCGTTTCTCCCGGTTCGGCGAGCCGTCTACGTAATGGAGCGTGAGCTTCTTGCCGTCCTTCTCGCGAATGCCGTCCGATCCCTTGGTCCAGCCCAGTTCGTCCAGCAGTTGGTTCGCTTTGTCGAGGTCCGGCTTGATGCCGTTCTCCAGCGACGGATCGTAACCGAACGTATTAGGCGATAAAGGCGACCAAGCGCGTTGGTACGTGCCGAGGTACAGGCTCTTCACGATCGAATCGATATCCACGGCGTACTGGACGGCTTGCCTTGCCTTCAACTCGTTCCATGGCGCATGCGCCGCGGTCTGGTTGAAGAACAGCGTGTACGGCAGGCCGGCGGTGTTGACCTGAAGCACTTGGAGCTTGTTATCGCTCTTGAGCGAAACGACGTTTTGCGGCGGCACCGTTTCGATCGCCTTCACTTGACCGCTCTGGACGCTGCCGATGCGCGTCGCTTCTTCCGGAATGATTTTGAAATCGATGGTATCCAGATGCGCGGCTCCTTTGTTCTCCACCAGTTCGGGAGCCCAAGCGTAATCCGGGTTGCGCTTGACTTGAATGTCCGTGTTGTCTTCCCACTTCACGAACGAGAACGGACCGGTGCCTACGGGATTCTTGCCGAACTGGTCGCCGGATTGTTTCGCAGCCGTCGGCGATACGATTCCCAGCATCGCTTGGCTCAGATTGCCGAGGAAGGCGACGGAAGGCGTCTCCAGGTTCAGCTTGATCGTATAGTCGTCGATGATTTCGGACGATTGGTAAGGTTTGAGCAGCGCCGAAGCGTTCGCCGCCTTCGTCGCCGGGTCGAGGATACGGTCAAAGCTGTATTTGACCGCCTCCGCGTTGAACGGCGTGCCGTCCTGGAACTTGACGTCCTTGCGAAGCTTGAACGTGTAACTCTTGCCGTCCGGCGAAATCGTCCACTCCGTAGCCAGCCATGGCTTGATCGTGTTATCCGGCAGCTGCGCTACGAGACTGTCGTAGATAGTGCGGAATACCCGCACGGATACGGCCAGCCCGCTGCGGGCAGGATCGAGGGAATCCGGCGAGGTGGCCAGCGCGTAAGTCAGCTCGCCGCCGTCGGCGGCCTTCGTCTCGGCGTTCTTGTCTCCTGCCGCATTGGTTGCGCCCGCGCTGCCCTTATCTCCGGCAGCGTTCGCCGAGCCTGCGTTATTCTTTGCTCCGGATGAATCGCATGCCGATAAAAGCATAACCGCGATGACCAGAAGCACACTCATTTTGACCCCTAAACCTTTACTCATATCTATTTCCCTCCCGAATGTCTATCTCGTCTTCATTAACGGTGCTGCAGGTTTCTATTCATGATCGGCAGTCGCTCCGACTCTTGCGCCGTCTTCGATGCTTGCATTGTCTTTGATGCTTGCAGCCGTTTCGGCTCCCGGCGCATAGCGGTTGCGCGGTATCGGCAGTCCGAGATTGCCGCGAAGCGTATCGCTCTCGTATTCCGTCCGGAACAAGCCCCGTTCCTGCAGAATCGGCACGACCAGGTCGACGAAGTCGGCCAAGCCGTTCGGCACGACCGTGCGAACGTTGAACCCGTCCGCGGCGCCTCCTTCAAACCATTGCTGAATAAGGTTGGCCACCTTCTCCGGCGTGCCGATGAACGCGGAACGAGGCGTGGATGCCTGCAGGGCTACTTGGCGCAGCGTGAGTCCTTTGGCTTTGGCTTCGCGTTTGATTTTGTCCGTCCCGCTGCGGAAGCTGTTGCTGCCCAGCTCTCCGATCTCGGGAAACGGCTCGTCAAGCGGAAATTGGGAAAAGTCGAAATGCTCGAAATAGCGGCCCAAATAATTCAGCGCTTGCTCGATCGCCACCAATTCCGTAATCTCCCGATATTTGCGTTCGGCTTCTTCTTCCGTTCTGCCGACGATGGGGCCGATGCCCGGGAAGATCAAGAGCTCCTCCGGCTTCCTTCCGTACGTCTCCGCCCTTGCTTTCACGTCCGCGTAGAACGCGCGCGCTTCATCGAACGTCTCGTGCGCCGTATAGATCGCATCCGCCGACTTGGCCGCAAGGTCCTTGCCGGATTCCGACGAACCGGCTTGAAACACGACCGGATGGCCTTGCTGCGATCGCGCCACGTTGAGCGGCCCTTGCACGGAGAAATGCGTTCCCTTATGATTCAGCGCGTGCATCTTGGACGGATCGAAGAAGACGCCGGCTGCTTTATCCCCGACGAATGCGTCGTCCTCCCAGGAATCCCACAGTCCTCTGACGATCTCCAAATGCTCTTCGGCGATTTCGTAGCGAAGCGCATGGTTCGGATGCTCGCCCTTGCCGAAATTCAATGCCGACCCTTCCAGAGGCGAGGTGACGACGTTCCACCCCGCTCTTCCGCCGCTTAATTGATCGATCGAAGCGAACTGTCTCGCCACCGTGAACGGCTCGCTGTAGGAGGTGGATAATGTCGCGACGAGACCGACATGCCCGGTTGATGCCGCAAGTGCCGACAGCAGCGTCAGCGGCTCGAAACGATTCAGGAAATGCGGATTGGACTTCTCGTTGATGAACAAGCCGTCCGCGATAAACAGCAGGTCGAATTTCCCTGCTTCCGCTATGCGCGCCTGCTCTTGGTAGAATTTAAGGCTGACGCTGGCGTTGATCGGCACATCGGGATGCCGCCAGAACGAAATGCTGTTGCCGACGCCGCTCAAATTCGCACCCAGTTTTAATTGTCGTTGAGACATGGTTGGCCGCCCCCTATTCATAAACTAATTATTCATATTTGTTTAATCGGAATTGAGACATAAGTAAGCAAAGTCATGGCGGCGAAGAACGAAGCTCGGCGGTTTGGCCAGCCTCCAGATCGCTTCGTTTGCCGGTGCCGATCGCCCTGCCCGCCCAAGCGGCGCCCAGCAGCGCCATGCCCGTTAGGAGAAACACGTACGGAATGCCGATCCACCCGCCCAGAAAGCCGCCGAGCAGCGGACCGATGACAATGCCGAATTGGCTGGCGGATTGGCTCAGACTGACGGCTCTCCCTCGAAAATCCTTATCCGCGTATTGGATAATCAGCGCGTTCAGCGCCGGATACACGGCGGCGAAGAACAGGCCGTAGCCGAAACGCAGCACCCCGAAACCTACCAGGTTGTGAATGACCGCCTGCAGCAGATTGCCGATTCCGCCGCCGATCAGGCCGATGAACAAGGTTCGGCCGTACCCGAGCCGCCCGCCGATCCTTCCCCACCGGGGACCCATGATGACCGTCGCCACGCCGACCGCCGAGAATACGATACCGGAGCTGATCGCAGCGTTTTTGGCGCTGCCTCCGATTTGAACCACGTAGATCGTCAACAAAGGATCAAGAATCATAACCGACGTCGAAACGAGCAGGATGAGTCCATAAACGCGCAGCAAACTGGAATCGAGTGCCGCCCGTTTCAAATCTTGCCATACGCTCGGGCGGTTCGCGGAGCGGCGCTTCTCGGCTTCCTTCACCCCCAAGACAATCATGGCGGAGCAGATCGTAATGATACCCGACGCGATGAAGCATCCGCGCAGTCCGACCCAGTGACTCAATACGCCTCCGACAAGCGGTCCGATGATGCCTCCCGCCGCTGTCGAGGTGGACATCACGCCAAGCGCGTAGCCGACATGCTTCTCCGGCGTATTCGTGCCGACCAATGCCATGGATGTGGGGCCGAAACCAGCCATCAGCCCCTGGAAGATCCGCACGAGAATGAACGTATAGGGATCATGGACGAAATAGTTGGCCAAATGGGCAACCCCTAGCCCGATACCCGATCGAACCAGCATCAGCTTGCTGCCGTACTTGTCGCCCAGCGAGCCCCAGAAAGGCGCGCAGATTCCGCTGATCAGGAAGCTGATTGAAATGGAAACGCCGGCCCAAGCTTCTACTCCGCTTCGTACACCGAGGTCTTGCTGCAGGAACAGCGGGAAGAATGGGACGGAGAGCGTGTAGGCCATGAAATTGAAAAACAGTCCGAGCCAGAGGATACCCAAATTCCGCTTCCAGTCGGGCAGCGAATTCATTTTCCATGGGGACGGCATTTTACGCTTCCATTGGGACATCGTTCACATCCCCCGCCCGTTTGCGGGACGACTCCCGCCGCCGTCCGCTGCCTTGCGATAAGCTACTCATCCGTCGCCTTGGGACGATGGATAACCAACTGCCCTTCGATGTGCTGAGGCTGGCGAAGGAGGTTGAAGATCGGACAGACCCGTTCGATCACTTCATGCAGCGCCTGCAAGGTCTCCTCCGATTCGTCGGATTCCAGAACCAGCTTGTAGCGCAGGTTATGCGGGTAGACGGGTATCTCCTCATGGCCGGGACGGCCGGCTAGCGGATGCATCTCCCCTTCGACTTCCACTTCAACGGCATGAAGGGAAACCTGACGTTCCGCGGCTTGAATCAATGCGATATGCGTCAGGCAGCTGCCGAGCACGCCGAGCTGAAGCTCCGGCGACGAGGGACCGAGATCATAGCCGGCAAAATCCGGCGGACTGTCGCTGATCACCTGAAAGTCCCGAATGCGAATTTCGCGAACGCCGCTGCGGCCAAGCACTCTTGCTTTGGCGCGAAGCTTGGCGACTGCCTGTTCCGGAGCCGATTCCGCCTTCGTTCGGCGGGCAAACAACGCGATTCGTTTCTGCCGTAAGAATTCGTTTAAGGAGCTCATCTCTTCTTTCCGCCTTTCTCCAGGGAGTATGTAATGAATATCGATTTCCCTATTGCGCATGCATTGTTAATAATTCCTATGAGAAAAGTAGGTTATTAATAATATAGTTGAAGCACCGCCCGCTGTATAATAGAAAAAGCCGATTGGTGTATTCAAGATTCCGATGAAGGGGCTATCGTAGAACGCGCGGTTCGCGACATTAGCAGAGATTTTCGAGCATTTCCGAGCATTTCCGAGCATTTACGGGACCTCGGACAGGCATTGCCTCGCCCTTATGAAACTTGATAATTTTGAACCTATTCGTTCGTTTTCGCTCTGCTATAATAAGGCCAAGACATCATCGATAGCAGGTGAAAACCATGAGTTATGCGGATGCCGTGCAGCGGGCGCTCGACTATATCGAAGACTATCTCGACGACGACGAAGCGCTCGACCTCGCCGCGCTCGCGGAAGAGGCTTACGCATCGGTCGCGCAGCTGTACCGGATGTTCTATGCACTGACTGGGCACCCCGTGAAGGATTACATCCGCAAGCGAAGAATGAGCGTCGCCGCCAATCACCTGCGCTATTCGAAGCGCACCGTGGAAGAACTCGCAGGGGAGAGCGGTTTTGCCTCCTACCACGCCTTCGCCAAGGTGTTCAAGAAGATCGTAGGCTTGACGCCGGCCGCCTACCGTTCCGCCGGCATCCATTACAGCTTCGAACCGATCCGCCTCGGCGAGCAGTTCGCCTACATGGAGGATAAGGAGCAATCGGAACGATTCCCCGATATCAAAGTCATCCGGTTCCAGCCGGGTACGATGGCAGCCTATCTGCATATTTCGGAACAGGAAGCCGGCATGGAGAACGAAGCGTTTCGCATCGTTTACGAGAAGCTGGCGGTTAACGGCTCGGCCGTGAAGCGCAAGACGCGGATTTTCGGCTATAACGTGGACCTGCCGAACGTGGACGGCCATCCCCGATATGGGTACCGGGTGCTGGTGCTGACGAATGAGCCAAGCCTCCCTGACGGCGACTTTGAAGAAGAACCGTTCCCTGGAGGTCTGTATGCTGTTAGGAAGATCGCCGCAGCCTCCCCCGAAACCGTTCAGGATGGCTGGAATCGGCTCGTATCCGAATGGCTGCCGAAGAGCAGTTTCGAACTTGGCCGTCCTCCGTATATCGAGGAGTTCATTGCCTACAACGGAAAAGTGACGCGGATGCATCTCTTCCTTCCCGTTCTCCGCAAGCGCCATCGGGAGTCGATCGAAATCGTTCGGCTATCGGAAAGACGAGCGTATTGTTTCCGCGGATACGGCGAAGAAGCCCAGACTCTTGCCGAGCAGCGGCTCATGGATTGGCATGCGACGGGCAGAGCGGATTGCGGGGAGAGACGGGTGGCAAACGAAGATCGCTATTACATGTCCTTTCCGTACGGCGTGCGGGAAGCGGCAGACTACTGGTGGGAGAACGGCTTCATCTCGGCCCCGCAGGAGTTGGCCTTGAACACCGCACCGACCGCGTCGTGGGACGGACCCGAGGAGCGGCGCTTCGATGCCGGCGATTACGCGTGCTGCGTGACGAAGACCTACGGCTTATTGACCGGCGTGCTCGATAACATGCATCGCTGGATCGCCGCGAGCGAGAGCTATCGGCTGGACGAAGGGCGCCAATGGTACGCGGAATATCGCGCCTTGCCTGGCATGGATGTTGAACGGGATACCATTGTGAGCATTTATCTGCCTATCCGGCCATCGAGGGAGCATCACCCATGAACACCCAAAGAAAAGATAACGGAGGTCAGTCATGAGCCAACTGCCGAAGCATCGACCCGACCCGGAAAGTTACCGGCCGTTAATCGTGCCGGCTTCATTCAAAATCATTCAGGGAGGCATGTCCGTGAATCAACCGCATGCAACAAACGAAGGCGCCTTGCCCGTAAGTCCCGTGAAAAATAAAGTCGGCAGTTATTTCGTCCCCGTGCGCGACATCGAGAAATCCCGCAGCTGGTATTGTCGGGTACTCGCCTTAGACGAGAACAGCTGCGAAATTATCGGCGGCCACCTGTGCCCGCTGCCAATGGAAGGCACGGGACTCATCCTGGATACGATGCCAATGTGGGGCGGAGAAGAACCGGGCGGCGCGCCGTCCATCTCGACGCCGGCATTTATGCTGTTGACCGCCGACCTGCAAGGGTCGCTCGACTACATGAAACAGCTCGGCGTCGAGCTGGTGACGGAGATCATGCATGACCACTGGTTCGTAGTCAAAGATCCGGACGGCAATAAACTGATGATCTGCCGTGAATAAATGGTAGTGTTCACAGGTCCACTGACGGGTCGTCCAAGTCAGAAATAATTTGCCCCCTCTGATTGCAGCGACTTCCCCAACATCACACGCTCACGGACCGCACGTCCTCCACTCAGCTTTAAGCCGCCAATAGCAGCCGAAAACAACAAAAAGCCTTTTATCCAACGGGATAAAAGGCTTCTTATAAATGAAAGCGGGTGATGGGAATCGAACCCACGCTATTAGCTTGGAAGGCTAAAGTTCTACCATTGAACTACACCCGCATGATAAGGAAATGGTCGGGATGACACGATTTGAACATGCGACCCCCTGGTCCCAAACCAGGTGCTCTACCAAGCTGAGCTACATCCCGTTAACGCATGAAACGCTTGATTAAAAAATGGCGCGCCCTGAGAGATTCGAACTCCCGGCCTTTTGATTCGTAGTCAAACGCTCTATCCAGCTGAGCTAAGGGCGCAAAATATGGAGCGGAAGACGGGAATCGAACCCGCGACCCTCGCCTTGGCAAGGCGATGCTCTACCGCTGAGCCACTTCCGCAATTGGTGCGGTCAAGAGGACTCGAACCTCCACGTCATTGCTGACACTAGAACCTGAATCTAGCGCGTCTGCCAATTCCGCCATGACCGCAAAACAAGAAAAGTGAGTCATGTAGGATTCGAACCTACGACACCCTGATTAAAAGTCAGGTGCTCTACCAACTGAGCTAATGACTCGAACAAAAAAATGGTGCCGGCGATAGGAGTCGAACCCACGACCTACTGATTACAAGTCAGTTGCTCTACCAACTGAGCTACACCGGCATGATGCGAAACATATTGAAACGCCTATTGAGCAAGTGAATTAAATGGCGGAGCCGACGGGATTCGAACCCGCGGTCTCCTGCGTGACAGGCAGGCATGTTGGGCCACTACACCACGGCTCCGTATAAACATTCACTTCGGAACTTGTCCGAACTTGTCTCAATTGGTTGCGGGGGCAGGATTTGAACCTGCGGCCTTCGGGTTATGAGCCCGACGAGCTACCGGGCTGCTCCACCCCGCGTCATTTCAAGCCTAGCTATGCATTTATGGTGGAGGCTGACGGGATCGAACCGCCGACCCTCTGCTTGTAAGGCAGATGCTCTCCCAGCTGAGCTAAGCCTCCATAAAGTTTAACCCCGGGGTCCCCGAAAAGTACTCGGATTAACCTGCAGCGCATTACTTCACTTTTGGGGGTAAATTGGTGACCCGTAGGGGACTCGAACCCCTGTTACCTCCGTGAAAGGGAGGTGTCTTAACCACTTGACCAACGGGCCTTATTCCTTGAAACAAATCTGGCGGAGAAGGAGGGATTCGAACCCTCGCACCACTTACGCAGTCTAACCCCTTAGCAGAGGGTCCCCTTGAGCCACTTGGGTACTTCTCCATATTGGCTCCCCGAACAGGACTCGAACCTGTGACAACTCGATTAACAGTCGAGTGCTCTACCAACTGAGCTATCAGGGAATAGGTGAAACAAGTATTGGTGGAGCCAAGCGGGATCGAACCGCTGACCTCCTGCTTGCAAGGCAGGCGCTCTCCCAGCTGAGCTATGGCCCCGTAAAGGAAGATATGGTTGGCCTTAGTGGACTCGAACCACCGACCTCACCCTTATCAGGGGTGCGCTCTAACCAGCTGAGCTAAAGGCCAATAAAAAACCCACTGCAAGGTGGGATTCTCTTTAAATGGTTATAGAGATAACACCTTGAAAACTGGATACGAATCCTTGCAGAACATTTAGCTGGTTGTCTCTGGGTAGAGACGTTAGGATAAGCCCTCGACCGATTAGTATTCGTCAGCTCCACGCATTGCTGCGCTTCCACCTCGAACCTATCAACCTCGTCGTCTTCAAGGGGTCTTACATACTGGGAAATCTCATCTTGAGGGGGGCTTCACGCTTAGATGCTTTCAGCGCTTATCCCGTCCGCACTTGGCTACCCAGCGATGCTCCTGGCGGAACAACTGGTACACCAGCGGTGCGTCCATCCCGGTCCTCTCGTACTAAGGACAGCTCCTCTCAAATTTCCTGCGCCCACGACAGATAGGGACCGAACTGTCTCACGACGTTCTGAACCCAGCTCGCGTACCGCTTTAATGGGCGAACAGCCCAACCCTTGGGACCTACTTCAGCCCCAGGATGCGATGAGCCGACATCGAGGTGCCAAACCTCCCCGTCGATGTGGACTCTTGGGGGAGATAAGCCTGTTATCCCCAGGGTAGCTTTTATCCGTTGAGCGATGGCCCTTCCATGCGGTACCACCGGATCACTAAGCCCGACTTTCGTCCCTGCTCGACTTGTAGGTCTCGCAGTCAAGCTCCCTTATGCCTTTGCACGCTACGAATGATTTCCAACCATTCTGAGGGAACCTTTGGGCGCCTCCGTTACATTTTAGGAGGCGACCGCCCCAGTCAAACTGCCCACCTGACACGGTCCCTGTACCGGATTACGGTACCAGGTTAGAACTCCGATACGATCAGGGTGGTATCCCAACGATGCCTCCACCGAAGCTGGCGCTCCGATTTCTAAGGCTCCCACCTATCCTGTACAGATCGTACCAAAGTCCAATATCAAGCTGCAGTAAAGCTCCATGGGGTCTTTCCGTCTTGTCGCGGGTAACCTGCATCTTCACAGGTATTAAAATTTCACCGGATCTCTCGTTGAGACAGCGCCCAAGTCGTTACGCCATTCGTGCGGGTCAGAATTTACCTGACAAGGAATTTCGCTACCTTAGGACCGTTATAGTTACGGCCGCCGTTTACTGGGGCTTCGGTTCATAGCTTCGCCTTGCGGCTAACCACTCCCTTAACCTTCCAGCACCGGGCAGGCGTCAGCCCGTATACTTCGCCTTACGGCTTCGCACAGACCTGTGTTTTTGCTAAACAGTCGCTTGGGCCTTTTCACTGCGGCCCCCTCGGGCTATTCACCCTACCGAGGCACCCCTTCTCCCGAAGTTACGGGGTCATTTTGCCGAGTTCCTTAACGAGAGTTCTTCCGAGCGCCTTAGCATACTCTGCTCGACTACCTGTGTCGGTTTGCGGTACGGGCACCTTCCCTGGCTAGAGGCTTTTCTTGGCAGCCTGAACTCATGACCTTCGCTACTGCAATTTTCGCTCCCCATCACAGCCCAGCCTTAACGATGTGCGGATTTGCCTACACATCAGCCTCACTGCTTGGACGGACATCC
Organism: Paenibacillus rhizovicinus; assembly: GCF_010365285.1. Classification (NCBI taxonomy): domain Bacteria; kingdom Bacillati; phylum Bacillota; class Bacilli; order Caryophanales; family Paenibacillaceae; genus Paenibacillus; species Paenibacillus rhizovicinus. The sequence goes on along the minus strand of NZ_CP048286.1, from coordinate 4,534,569 downwards.
ATCAGTCCGCGTCACTATCCTTCTGCGTCACCCCATTGCTCGTAACGGCTTACGGTGGTACAGGAATATCAACCTGTTGTCCTTCGACTACGCCTTTCGGCCTCGCCTTAGGTCCCGACTTACCCTGAGCGGACGAGCCTTCCTCAGGAATCCTTAGTCTTACGGCGGACAAGATTCTCACTTGTCTTTTCGTTACTCATACCGGCATTCTCACTCGTGTACGGTCCACCAGTCCTTACGGTCTGACTTCAGTCTGTACACGACGCTCCCCTACCCCTGATGCAAAGCATCAAGCCATAGCTTCGGTGGTGTGTTTAGCCCCGTTACATTTTCGGCGCAGAGTCACTCGACCAGTGAGCTATTACGCACTCTTTAAATGGTGGCTGCTTCTAAGCCAACATCCTGGTTGTCTTTGCAACTCCACATCCTTTCCCACTTAACACACACTTGGGGACCTTAGCTGATGGTCTGGGCTGTTTCCCTCTTGACAATGGATCTTAGCACTCACTGTCTGACTCCCGGATATAAGTACATGGCATTCGGAGTTTGACTGGACTTGGTAACCCTTGGCGGGCCCCGCACCCAATCAGTGCTCTACCTCCACGACTCTCAATTCCGAGGCTAGCCCTAAAGCTATTTCGGGGAGAACCAGCTATCTCCGAGTTCGATTGGAATTTCTCCGCTACCCCCACCTCATCCCCGAATTTTTCAACATTCGTGGGTTCGGGCCTCCAGTGCGTGTTACCGCACCTTCACCCTGGACAGGGGTAGATCACACGGTTTCGGGTCTACGTCCACATACTCGATCGCCCTATTCAGACTCGCTTTCGCTGCGGCTCCGGCTCTTCACCTTAACCTTGCATGGGAACGTAACTCGCCGGTTCATTCTACAAAAGGCACGCCATCACCCATAGAGAGGGCTCTGACTTTTTGTAAGCGCACGGTTTCAGGTTCTGTTTCACTCCGCTTCCGCGGTGCTTTTCACCTTTCCCTCACGGTACTGCTTCGCTATCGGTCGCTAGGGAGTATTTAGCCTTGGCAGATGGTCCTGCCGGATTCCCACGAGGTTTCACGTGTCTCGCGGTACTCAGGATCCGTCTCGGAGAGTGCTGACTTTGGACTACAGGGCTTTTACCTCTTATAGCGGGCCTTTCCAGACCTCTTCGTCTAATCAACACCTTTGTAACTCCATGTGAGACGTCCTACAACCCCAAGAAGCAAGCTCCTTGGTTTGGGCTAATCCGCGTTCGCTCGCCGCTACTGACGGAATCACTATTGTTTTCTCTTCCTCAGGGTACTTAGATGTTTCAGTTCCCCTGGTGTGCCTCCATGCTACCTATGTATTCAGTAACAGGTGACTGGACATTACTCCAGCCGGGTTTCCCCATTCGGACATCCCCGGATCAACGCCTGCTTACGGCTCCCCGAGGCATTTCGTCGTTCGCCACGTCCTTCTTCGGCTCCTAGCGCCTAGGCATCCTCCGTGCGCTCTTAGTAGCTTAACCTATGCTCCGGTTTACAGTGTCTGTTTGGGCTCCCGTTGGTGCCGCCGCTTCAGTTCCGTCAACTTCGACGAGGCCTCCCGTTGTGCTGCGCACAAAAGTCGTTCTCATTCGAATTTGCCGGCGCTTTCGCTTCGTACCAAAGTTCGCCAAAAGACAAAACCATCGCTAACAACCGCTAGTCGCGATTGTATTTTTCTAATCCAGCTAAAGGATGTTTTGCAATTTCATATCCAGTTTTCAAGGTGCTAAGTGTTTTTCTGGACGCGCCTGCTTCCTGAATCACTTCAAGAAAAGACACTCCCATCAAAACTTGTTTTCTGGACGATTATGCTTCTCGAATCACTTCAAGAAAAGCAACATCCATCAAAAATGTAAGTGCTATTCGCACTCGCTTGGCAACGTCCTACTCTCCCAGGACCCTGCGGTCCAAGTACCATCGGCGCTGGAGGGCTTAACGGTCGTGTTCGGGATGGGTACGCGTGGTTCCCCTCCGCCATCGCCACCAAACGAATGTACGGGTTGGATTTACAAGGCAGCTGCGCTGCTTCGCAATCCGTATTTGAT